>CBDUCC010000043.1:0-15897 GCA_965365555.1 uncultured Myxococcales bacterium
CCAGCCTCGCCACCGCTTCCAGCTTCGCCACCGCTTCCAGCTTCGCCGCCGCTTCCAGCCTCGCCACCGCTTCCAGCCTCACCGCCGGCACCTGCATCGCCGCCCGACCCACCGGTCGCCTCGCCGTCGCTACCGCAACCAAACACGGCGAGTGAAACCGACAGACCCAGAATCCAAACCAAGCTACGAACCATATCAACCTCCGAGAACTCAGGAATAGCGACTAATTAACCGTGATCTCGGGAATCCGCATCCCAAACGACACCGTCCGCTGGCGCAATGCTAGGAGAACCGGTGGATTTTCGACACAAAATGCGATCTAGCTTTCCTTCAGAGCGGCCGGGAGCCGGGGCACTCTGAAGAGCCGACTCATGCCGCGGGGGTCTGCTTGTCAAGCGAGGTGCCGATTTCCATCGCGCGGGATCCGGGTGCTTATCCTTCGCACGATCTCGAGCCAGTGAGCAGTGTCGAGCGCGAAGAACGGCTTGCCGCTATTCAGGAAGGCCACCGAGATGTCACGCGCGGGGTCGGCCCATGCGAGGATGTTGCTCAGACCGACGTGCCCGAAGGCGCGTCCGCATCGAAAACCATAGAGCCCGATCGGATCGGTCCCCAGCATGAAACCCATCGAGTACGAGATCGGCAGCAAGATCGTTCGATCGAGCTGCCAGGGCGTTTGCGGCTCGATCGCTCGACGAACGGTCCTCTCGTCAAAGATGCGAGTGCCTTCGTGCGCCCCGCCCGAGAGGAGCAACTCGAAGAAGCGACCGATGTCGTTGGCCGTCCCGAAAAGGTTGGCGGAGGGGACCACGGCCGTCCGGAAGCGCCGATCGTTGGACATCTGAATCAATCGTTGAACAGAAATCCCGAGAGCATTCTCGAAGATGTCTCGGAGTGGCCATACGAGCCTCGGCCCGGTGCTCGCGTCGACCGCAGCCTCGTGCAGACGGGCTTCGGGCAAACCGTAGTTGAAGTGGGTCATCCCGAGCGGCCCCGAGATCTCGTCGTGCACGAACTCCACGATCGTGCGGCCAGTGACGCGCTCGATGAGCTCGGCGAACACGAAGCCGCTCGTGACCGCATGGTACGCTGGCACCGTCCCCGGCTCGTAGCTCAGCGGCAACTCGTAGATGAGCTCCAGAATCGAGTCCGGCTTGGCAAGCAGGTCGAGATCGGCGATCCCAGGCGGAGCTGCCGGAATGCCTCCGCGGTGCGTCAATAGATCCCGGATGGTGATCCGGTCCTTGCCGTGGCCGCCGAACTCAGGAATGAACGTGGCCACCGGCTCGTCGACGTGGACGAGCCCGCGCTGCTCGAGCAGGTGAACGAGCATGGCCGTGACCGATTTCGATCCGGAGAAGAAGTTGAAGAGGGTTCGCGGTGTCGCCGGGACGAGCTCGGCGTCGCTGGGATCGCCCGGCGCATTGCCTCGGGCGTGTCCGATCGCTCGATCGAGAATCACCTGTCCGCGCCGTCGAATGCAGAGTCCCAACGCTGGATGAAACCCGGTTCGGTAGAAGTCGACGACGGCCGACCAGATCGCCTCGACCGCGCCAGAATCGAGACCGACGGAAACCGGTGCGACTTCCGGCTCTCCCCAGCATGTGACCTCGTCCGGATCGAAGACCCGGACTCGCTTGGAGGTCAGCCCCCGTATCTGCCAGCGCCTCACCCTGCCCGTCTTCCCTCTCCGGGAACTCCTATCAGCTGGGCGGCGCGCTGTCCCACGATCGTATGGTGCCGGCTCGCTCGTCGAACGGAAGGCTCCCTCAGGCGAAGCCGCCGAACAGGACGACCACCTGAAGCGCTCCGATGGCCGTCCCGATCACACCACCCGCAAGGATCAGCTTCCACTCGTCTTTATGAAAGACCGGCCGGAGGACCCGGCTGAACTGCGCCGGATCGAGTGCGCCGAGGTTGTCCTCGAGTTGCTCGCGGATCCGCCTGGACTGGTTTGCGAAGGTCTTGAGCTGCCCGCTGTCCGATATGTCGATGTGGTGGATCCGGTGGAGCAAGTCGGACTTCGCCTCGTCGAGCTTCTCCTTCGATACCAGCATGGCAACCATCGCATCCCGCTCGTACTCCGCCATGCTCTGTTCCACCTGCTCTTCGAGGAGTTCGACGACCCGTCCGCGATTCGGACCGGCAGCGATGTGCTTCAGCATGTTCTCGGCGTTCAGCACGGCGTCGGCGATCACATCAGCGAAGGAAGTCGCGACCTCATTCTGCCGCTTGATGAACACGCCCTGGAGACGAAAGGGCCCGATTTGAATCGGCTCCTTGGGCTCGAAGATCAGATGCAGGGCGAGCCAGTTGGTCAGGTACCCGACCACGAAGCCTGCCGCCGGGAGCACCCATGCCGCCGGGTAGGCGACCCAGATCGCCATCTGCGCGATTCCGAACAGGAAGCCGAACCAGAGCCCCGAGCGCTCGATGAACCTGAACTCGGGACCGGCGATCTCGACCAACACGCGTCCGAGAAGCGCTCGGTCCGCCAGCATCGCATCACGTACGATCTGGTCGACATCGATCAGTTCGCGCGCCTCCGTCGCCATCCTCTCGAGAATCTCGACGGTCACCCGGCGCACGTTGCGCCGGACGAGCGTGTTGATGTACTCGCGAAGCTTTGCTCGGGCGCGTGCCCAAGACTCGGGGGCGAGCTGTGTCGACAGCTCTCGAATGATCTCAACCGAGATGTCTTCCACGAGCGTGTCGAGCTCTTCGTCGTCGTGGTCGAGATTCGCGAAGATCCCCTCCATGTCGACCAGCTTGTCGCCGATCAGTGAGCTGAAGCTCCTCGACATCTCTTCGGTGTTCTTCGGAATGACCCCCTGCCAACCGAACCACGGAGGAATTCCAAGGAACTCGACCGGGTAGAGCGTGGCCTTCACCGCAAGCCAGTTGGTGAACCAGCCGATGAACCCTGCAATCAACGGAATCAGCAGAACCAGGGGGTTGAGATCGTCCATGCCTCGGTGCCGGCTGGACTACTCGGCAGCCTGATCGTTGGCGGCACCAAGCTTGTCGAGCACGACGCGCGCGCCATTCAATCCGGGAATGCAGGTGACGCCCGGCCCCGGGTGGCAGGCGCCGCCTGCCATGAAGAGGTTTTCGAGTGGTGTTTCGTGGCCGCCGTCCCAACCAGGTACCGGTCGGTCGCCGAACATCTGCCCGGGGTGCATCAGGCCAAGTGAAAAGTCTCCCTCGGTGGCATTGAAAAGATTCTCGAAATACCGCTGCGTGAACACGGCTTGATCGAGGATTAGCGAACGGAAGTCGGGTATCACCTGCTCCATTGCGGCGGTCATGCGCTCGACCATCAGTCGTTTCATCTCGGGAAGCTTGCCGGGAGGGATGTCGGTCGGGAAGTAGTGGGAGAACATCGTGCAGGTGTGCGTGCCGTCGCCGGGCGCAAGGCTCGGATCGAGCTGGGAAGGGAAGTAGGTGTAGACCGCTGGGTCGTCGGCGACTCGTCCCGCGCGCGACTGTTGCCAGGCCCGGTGAAGCTGCTCGGGGCCCTTGATGTAGGCAACGAGCCAGCTCTGCACGGTGCCGTTCACGAACTCGAGTTGTTTGGTGAACGTCGGCAGCTCCTTGACGGTCATGTGGACCTGGATGTAGCCGTTGGCGTACTCGATGTCTTCGACCGCATTGGCGAAGTCTCGGGGAAGAGCCCCAGGCTGGCAGAGCTGCCCAAAGGTCCTCTGGGAATCGAGAGTCGAGATCACCGCCTTGGCGTGGATTTCCTCGCCGTCCTGCATGCGGACGCCGACCACAGCGCCGTCTTCGATGATGAGCTGGTCGACGACCGACTTGAAACGCACTTCGCCACCGTAGCGCTGAAACACCTTGAGCAGCGACGAGGAAACCGTCCCGATGCCGCCTCTTGGAATCTTGAAGTCGTAGGTGTCGCCGGCCGTGTAGTGATAGGCCATCGAGACCCCACTTCCCTTCGTATAGGGACCCATGTGCGTGCCGTCGATCGCCGAAGCGCACAGCGACCCCTGGATGCAGCCGTGCTCGTCGGCGTTGGGGAAGAAGTCGCGTAGGATCTCGACAGCGCTGCCGTAGCTGAGCTTGGCAAGCGCAGACCGAGCTTGGTCATCCGGCTCGTTTGCGATGATCTCCTCGATCGTGGGTGGCTTCTCATGAAGGTACCGCTCGAACATCGTCTTGAAGTGCGCAAAGTAGGAGCCCAAGCGGTTGAAGCCATCGAGTGCGTCGATACCGTGATCTTCAGCCAGATGGTTCGCGAGGTCGATGGGGTCCGTGTATCCGATGAAGGGAGCCTGACTCTCATCGCCGAACACGGTGAAGGAACTTTCGGGGCGAATGAGCTCGAAGCCCTCTTTGTCCATCTCCAGATAGCGAATCAGCTCTTCCCGAAAGATCAGGAGAGCCCAAGCGCCCACACTGTGCTTATAGCCGGTGAAGAGCTCGCGAGTGGTGGCCTGACCCCCCGGCCAGCGGGTCTTCTCGAGGATGAGAACCCGTTTGCCGGCTCGCTGCAACTCCACCCCGGCCGTTAGCCCATTGTGGCCGGCGCCTACGATTACTACGTCGAGCTCAGACATCGAACGGCTCCTCGAAGGTCACATACCACAGCGTGCAACGAGCCAGAAGATTCGTCTGATGCAGGGGTCCCGGCGGACGCGATGGGTCAGCGGAATCTGACGTCCGTGGGCATACCGCCGTCCCCAGGATGCATGGAAAGCTCAGTGACCACCTCCGGCTCGAAGCCCTCGGGGACGGTCACCTCAATCCGCTGCACCAAAGTCGCGAGGATCATGCGCATCTCCATCATCGCGAACTGTTTGCCGAGACAGACGCGTGGTCCACCCGCAAACGGCGTGTACGCGCCTCGAGGCAGGGCGCGCTCGAACTCACGGGTCCAGCGCTCGGGTCGGAATTCCAACGGTGAGTCGAAGTACTTGGCGTTGCGGCCCATCGCGATGTGACTGATCGTGATCGTCTGCCCCTTTTTGATCTCGTATCCTTCGATCACGAGATCGCGCTGGGCTTGACGCGCGTACGCCCAAACCGAAGGCATCAGCCGAAGAGTCTCCTTCACCACCATCTCGAGATAGGGGAGGTTCGGCAGATCCTTCACCTCGATGCGGCGGCCGCCGAGCACGCGGTCGAGCTCCTCTCGCATCCTGTCGACCTTGTCGGGATGCTTGGCGAGCAGGTACCAGGTCCAGGTGAGCGCGTGAGCGGTGGTCTCGTGACCGGCGAAGATCAACGTCATCGCCTCGTCGCGAAGCTGCTTGTCGGACATCCGGCCTTGCTCGTCTTCGACGAATACCATGTGGGAGAAAAGGTCGCCTCGATCTTCTTGAGTCTCGAGTCGGTCTTGGTGGACTCGCGCGATGATCTTCTCGATCTCGGCGATCGCACGCTTCTTCCGGCGATTGTCTGCGGTGGGCCACCAATCGGGCCGTGGGATCATTTTGTCGGCATCGGTGACGAGGATCTCGCTCACCTCTCCGATCGCGTCCCGAATGGTCTTCGAGTCGTCTTTGCCGATGTCGATGTCGAACAGAGTGTTGGCGACGACTTCGAGCGCCAAGCCGTTGAGCTCGAGGCGCATGTCCCGTCGCTCGCCCTCCCTCCATCGACTCAGCATCCGCTCGGTGAACTCGACCATCGTGGCGGCATACGCATCGACACGCTTCTTGTGAAAGCCCGGCAGGATGAGCTTGTGCTGCCGCTTCCACGACTCGCCATCGTTCGGAACGAGGCCGTCGCCGAGAAAGGGCTTCCACATCGTCTTGATGTAGTCGGGCTTGTAGAAGTCGGCCCAGTGCGTGACGTTGATCCCGTAGACGAGCGCCGGATCACGCACGAACATCAGGTCTCGCACCAGCGCACGAGAGACGAACACATCGCCATGCTCCTCGTGCTTGTCGATCAGAAAACCCGAACGATCCTGAACCATCTCCATCAGGCAGCCCCAGAACCAGTGCCCCTTCCGACGGGGGATCTCGCGATGGGGCGGGGCGTTGGGGGTGGCCGGAATGGCGGCCTCTGCAGTCACGAATCTCGAACCTTTCGGGGAAGGAAATCTCCCTCCTGCCCTTGAGTTTGTAGACGGAAGCATCGGCCCTTCGCAAGCAGAGAACAAATGATGGTATAAGCGGAACCGTTTTGCTGGAGGTGCAATGGCTGAAGTGAGTGAGGGTCTGCCGCTGAGCATGCGCAAGAAGGACATCTTCTTCGTCGTTTGTTTCTCGTTCTTCGCGTTTTCGTCGTTCTTTTCCGATTCCTGGCATGCGCTCGGATTGCTCGAAGGGGACGCGTTCTGGTCCCGCGCCAATCGCTGGTACGGCGAGATCGCGCAGGACTACTTCTTCATGGAGGACCACAAGTACGTCCGCGTGAACACCGGGATCTCCGGGATGATCTACGGCCCCTTCTACCTGCTCCTCGTCTACGCGTTCGTGAAAGGGAAGAACTGGATCCGCACGCCAGCGCTGATCTACGTCGGCGCGATGCTCCACGGCTGCACGGAGTTCCTGATCTACGAGTACTGGATCGGCCCGCCTCCCGGCAACGCCCTGGTCTTCTGGGCCTTCAACGGACCGTACTGGGTGATTCCGTTCATGCTGGGCGTGCGCATGTGGAAGCCAGAGCCCTTCGGGCGGGCCGCCTCGGCGTAGTGGCGAGGGACCGTCCGTCCAGGACAAGCCCGGTCCGAAAGCTTTACCGGCTCGCCAATTCAAACTATATCGCCGCCCATGATGAAGACGCGTGTGGGGCTGTCCTTGCTTGCTAGCTTGGGCGTATTGATGGCGGCTTGCGGGGATAGCGGAAGCGATGAGGGCGGCGGCTGCGAGACCGGCGAGGTCCAGTGCGGCCCGAGCAGCTCGGACTGCATTCCCGAAGCCGACGGCAGCCTGGCCTGGGTGCAGAGCGAGGTCTTCGACGTGCATAGCTGCGCGGCTTCGGGTTCCTGCCACAACGGCACGAACCCGGACCCCCGTGTCGGCTTCGATCTCAGCGACGAGGCGGCCTCCTTCGACTCGTTGGTGAACGTCGAATCCGAAGAAGTCGGACCGAAGCTCCTGGTGGCGCCCAACGATGTGGACGGTTCCTACCTCGTGAACAAGTTGACCGGCGAGGGCATGGCGCCCGGCACGCAGTTGATGCCGCTCGGAACGGTGTCCCCGCTCTGCGATGCGAAGATCGACGGCGTTCGAGCCTGGATCAACGCCGGCGCGAACCCCTGAGCACGAAAACTGGATAGAGCGGGCGCGGCGACCTGAGAGGGCGTCCGCGCGGGCTGGAGATGCGCGCGCGCCAAAGGGGGTTATGATCGCCCGATGTCGGCATTCGATGCGCTCGCGAAGTCCCAGTACGTCAACCTCGAGACCTTCCGGAAGAACGGCACGGGCGTCCAAACCCCGGTCTGGGCTGCCGCCGATGGCACCGAGATCGTGATCTTCACGAACGGCGACTCGTACAAAGTGAAGCGCCTTCGCCGAAACAGTGCCATCCGGATCGCCGAGTGCGGCGTGCGAGGCGCGCTGAAGGGCCCCTGGCACGAGGGCACCGCCCGCCTGGTCGAGGATGAAGCTGGCAAGGCGTCGGCGCTTCGAGCGCTTCGGAAGAAGTACGGCTGGCAGATGGTGCTGGTCGACTGGGGCGGGCGAATTCGGGGGTCCAAGAAGAACTGGGCCGTCATCGCCGTGCGACTCGACGGTGAATAGCGGCATGGCTCGGAGGGTCTAGGCGGGATGCGATTCGCTCTCTTCATTCTCATCCTGGCCGCGCCATGGTCTGCATTGGCGCAGGACCGCAACGGGGAAGACCACCTGCGATCCGTCTCAGAGATCCCGGAAGGCATGCCCGAGGCTCCCGAAAGCGCGCCGGCGGCGGAGGCGCCCGCCGTTGGTGCGAGCGAAGAGCGCCCGCCCCACCCGCAAACGCCGGAACCTCTCGAGGAGCCCCAGCCGACGGCGGAGACACTCGCGAAGACCATGTACCACTGGCTCCCCGGCCACTGGACGTGGACGGGCGAGCAGTACGAGTGGAAGAGCGGGGAATGGATCTATGCCGTCAAAGACATGATCCTCGTCCCCCCACGCTGGGAATGGGATGGAACGCAGTGGGTCTTCCACGGCGCCGGCTGGGCGAAGCCGGGTACCGAGGTCGCAGTGTATCGGCCTACCCCCGCGCCAGGCGGGCTCGAAGCCACTCAGAACAACGAGCAGCCTCCAGCCGATTCGAGCGAGCCGAAGGATCAGCAGCAGGCTCAGGTGACGGTTTACGTATGGACGGGCGTCTACGTAGCGCCGCTGATCGTCTACCCACGGTGGCACCCCCACTACCACTACCATTGGTATCACCGGCACCCCCACTACCGAGCGGCGCCGGCGTACCGGCATCGGCGCTACCACTATGCGAAAACGCACCACCGCGTGCACCACCATGGCAGTCGGCCGCCGAGCAGACCGAGCCAGCCCGCGACGAGGCCATCTCAACCGTCGACGCGTCCGCCAGACAAATCCTCGGCGCAGCGGAAGCAGCAGCGAAGCTACGGAGGCACCCGGCGCTCTCGCAGCGGTGGGCGCAGGTAGCTGACGGGCTCAGCGACGTCGAACGAGCACCCCGACATAGGGCGCGAGCCACCACCCCGACTCTTCGAAGAAGTTGCCCTTCCCGGTGAAGGAGTACTGGAACCCGACATCGATATGGACCCCGCTCTCCTTGATGTTGAAGCCGAGGCCCGCCTTACCGGTGAAGCCCGGCGTGAACCGATAGACCGAATAGGCACTGCAGTACCAGTAGCCGCAACCGACTGCGGTCTCCTGGAAGTTCCAGAAGTTCATGTCGAACGAACCGGAGATGTACGGAAGCACGACTTTGAGGCCGGGTATCTGAAAGCGAACCTCGGGAAGCGATAGGTAGATGCGGGTCAAGGGGGCACGACCCGAGACTCCAGGAACTACCCCGCTGTTGAGATCGATCGGGTTCCACTGAAGGCCGGCAGAGCCGCCGACGATGAAGAAGCCGAAGTCGGCACCGCCGAAGAAGAAGATGTTGGCGCCGGGGCGGACGACCTCACGTGGCACGTCGAGGACGATCGGCACGCCGAGGCCGAGGGACCAGGTAAACCCGACCTCGAGGCCCTTCTTCTGATCCTGAGGCTGCTGCACCGGCGGCGCCTCGTACACCATCTGATCGGGTGGAGGGGGCGGCGGGGCCGGCGCGGTGGTTGCGGGCGGAGTCGTGTCGGGCTCGGTGGACGCGTCCCATTGAGCCGACGTCCAGGACGAAGGCAGGCAAAGGGCCACGACGAACGCTGCGAATCTCCAATTCAATTTCATTTCCTCAACCTCCCCGGAGCAGCGAGACCCTACCGTCTGTCCGCCCTTCGTTCAATCCCGACGACGCCTTGAGAGCGTCATGATCATCGACTAGCACTAGCGCCCTTCACGGCCGAGCCGGTCCGGCGGCCGGGCAACGTTTTATGGCAGGAGACACGATGGATACGGGTATGAATCGATTTGACTTGGCACGCATCGCCTTCTTCGGGCTCGCCCTGGCCTTCGGCACGGCGTTGCAAGCGCCTGCCTCCGCGCAAGATGCCGAATCGGTCGAGGAACAGAAGTCGCTCGAGACCGAAATCGCGGAGCTGACCGCGGAGCTCCAAACCCGTAGGACCGAGATCAACGAGCTCGCAGCGGGCATCGAAAAGACCGCCGACCGAGCGACGGCGCTGATCATGGAGGGCGAGCTCTCGGAACGACGGGCCGAGTATCGGCGCGACCTCGAGAAGCTCGTAGACCTGGTGCTGAAAGGCGAGGAGGAAGGTGCGAAGGTCGACGAGGGTCGGCGGACCGCAACGGAGCTGCTCGAAGCCGAGGCCCCGACGATGCGCGATCATCTCAAGGGGCAAACCGAAGAGCTGCTCGAGCTCGCGGACACCGTAGTCAACGGTGAGACCCCAGAGGATCGGGCCAAAGCTCGGCACGCCTTGACCGAGACGATCACGGACTCGACGCGGCTTTTGAAGTACCTGCATTCCAATGTCGAGCAGCGTCAGGAGCTCGGGCTCGACGTCGATCGTGATCTGGAGAGCCTGGAGAAGAGGCTGAAGGTCCGCTCGGACGCTGTCGCAGGGCTCCTCAAGATGGCAAAGCAGAAGATCGACGAGCTCTCGAGCCGACCGGGTCTCGACAAGGACGCCGATGCGCAGAAGGAGCTCGCGACCTGGAAGGAGCAGCGCGAGACGCTTGCGGAGAGCCAAAAGGTGAACGCCGACATCATGGACGACCTCGGGCTCGACACGGCACAGATTCGACGCGGGGTCATCAGCTCCACCGGCAAGCTTTCCGAAGACATCCTCGACAAGGATGTGGCGACGGGCCTTGCCGAATCGATGCTCGCCGACGCCGCGGATTGGCTGCGCAGCAATGGCGCAGAGCTGGTCTTTCAAGCCGTGAGCATCCTCTTGGTACTGCTCGCGTTCTGGCTCCTGGCACGCATTGGGCGATCCGCGGTCCGACGAGGCCTCGAGCGCTCGAAGCTCGACATTTCGAGCCTGGCCAAGGAGTTCTTCATCAAGACCACCAGCCGCCTCATCATGCTGATTGGCGTGATCATCGCGATCGCCCAGCTCGGGGTCGAAGTGGGACCGATGCTCGCTGGCCTCGGCATCGCCGGCTTCGTGGTCGGTTTCGCGCTTCAGGACACACTCTCGAACTTCGCCTCCGGCATGATGATTCTCGTGTACCGACCCTTCGATGTCGGTGATGCGATCGAGGCCGGCGGAGTGACCGGCAAGGTCGACGAGATGAACCTCGTCTCCACGATGATTCTCACTTTCGACAACCAGCTCCTGATCGTTCCGAACAAGCAAGTCTGGGGCGGCATCATCCGGAACATCACGCACCAGGACAAGCGCCGCGTAGACATGACCTTCGGCATCGGATACTCGGACGACATTCCCAAGGCGGAGAAGGTGTTGACCGAGATCCTGACGAGCCACGAGAAGGTGCTCAAGGACCCAGAGCCCGTCGTGCGCCTCCACAACCTCGGTGAGTCCTCGGTAGACTTCATCGTACGACCATGGTCGAGTACGGACGACTATTGGGATGTCTACTGGGACATCACCCGTGAAGTGAAGCGACGCTTCGACGAGGAGGGGATTTCGATCCCCTTCCCGCAACGGGACGTTCACGTCTACCGAGACGGGGCGGAGGAACAGTCGGCGTCAAATGTCAAACCACAGCGGTCGGACACTGAGAAGTCGGCCCAAACCCCGGTTCCGGATGCCGAGGACGAGGGCTAAGCCTCGCCGTTCGCTTTTCGTCGCTGACGTTCGCCAAACCAGAAGAAGGGTTTCAGCGCCCGGAGACTCAGCTCCGGGAAGGGCCGGAACGCATGTGCCAGCGCGCCGCGCGCACGAGGTACGCTGACGGCGAGCTTTGGACGGTCGACCAGCTCCAAGACGACCTGGGCCACCTCGTCCACGGTCAGTAGCTTCGGCGCCGCGAACGCGAGCCCTGCTGCCCTATCGCCGCGAATCTGCCGCACCATGTCGGTGTCGATGGCGTCCGGGCAGACCGCACTCATCTGAATCGGCAGACCGGCGCGTTCGAGATCGCCTGCCAGCGAAATCGTGAGCCCCAGGGTGGCCTGCTTGGTGGCCGCGTAGACAGCGAGACCCGGAACGGGAGTAAGTGCGGACATCGACGCAATGTTGATGATCTGACCGCCGCCAGCGCGCATCGCGTCGATCGCGGCACGCGCGCCCCAGGTCATCCCGAGGACGTTGACTTCGACCATGTTCCGAATGACCTCGTCTTCGTGATCCCAGGTGTTGCCGGTATAGAGGACGCCGGCGTTGTTGACCCAAAGAGCGAGTGAGCCGCGTTCATTGGCGGCACGCGCCACGGCACGGTGGGACTCCGCATCCCGCACGTCCTGCGCCATCGACCACGAACCGTGGCCGATCTCGGCAACTGTCTCGACGGCCGCGGCTTCATCGATATCGGTCACGAGCACGGAGAAGCCCTTTGTCGACAGACCCCGTGCAATCTCGCGACCGAGGCCCTTCCCTGCCCCTGTGACGACTGCGATCTTCATGAGGCCTTCATGTCCGGATGAGAGTGAAACTTCAAGAGCAATCGGCTAGCCTCCGTGCAGCATGCTCGAGGAAAGTCATTACTACTTTCACAAGGCTGCCGATGTTCTCCAGCTGAGCGAGAAGATCCGGCAGATCATCCTCACACCGACCCGGGTCATGAAGGTTGAAATCGTCGCCGAAGACGACGACGGAAAGCTCCTTCAGTTCGTGGGCTTCCGCACCCAACACACGAACGTGCGCGGTCCGTACAAGGGTGGGCTCCGCTACCATCCACACATGGACGAGGATCACGCGACCGCACTGGCGAACCTCATGACCTGGAAAACCGCCATCGCGAACATCCCGTTCGGCGGCGCGAAAGGCGGTATCAACTGCGACCCGAAGACGATGACCAAGACCGAGCTCGCTCGGGTCACCCGCACCTTCGTTCAAGGGCTCAAGGAAGTCATCGGGCCCACGCTCGACATCCCCGCTCCGGACGTGAACACGAATGCCGAGGTGATGGGCTGGATCATGGACGAGTACTCGCAGCACTACGGTTTCTCCCCGGGCGTGGTCACGGGAAAGCCGATCGACCTATTCGGCTCGCTCGGTCGTGAGGAGGCGACGGGGCGCGGAGTCATGTATGCGCTTCGCGAGGCCTTGAAGGATCAGGGCAAGCGCATCTCGGATGTGACGGTCGCACTCCAAGGGTTCGGAAACGTCGGCAGCCATGCAGCCCGCTTGATCGCCGAGCGTGGAGGAAAGGTCGTCGCCGTAGCGGACCATCTCGGGGCCGTCGAGAACCGCGAAGGGCTCGACATTCCGGAGTTGATCCATTGGGCGCGGGAGCACGGAACCGTGAACGGATTCACGGGCGGTGCGCCCTTCAACGGGCCGGACGTCATCACCTGGGACGCCGATGTTCTGATCCCCGCCGCCCTCGAGGACGCGATCACCGAGGAGAACGCGCCGGGGGTTCGGGCGTCCCTGGTCGTCGAGGGAGCGAACGGGCCGACCACTCCGGGTGCCCACGAAATCCTCCAGGAGCGAGGGGTGATCACGGTGCCCGACATCCTGGCCAATGCCGGCGGCGTGACGGTCAGCTACTTCGAGTGGGCACAGAACGTCCAGCAGTTTCGCTGGGAGCTCGACCGGGTCAACGCCGAGCTCGAGAAAATGATGGTGCGGGCATACGAGTCGGTACGCGACGTCGCCCGCGAACAGTCGATCGACCTCCGAACTGCCGCGTTCGTGCTGGGGATTCAGCGAGTCGGCAGGGCAGCCCTTGCACGGCAGCCGATTCGCGAAGAGATCAACATCGGCTGAGGCGGGCCTGGCGCCCGTGGCCAGGCCTCGTCCACGGCGACAGCGCATCCCGTAGACACTCGAACGCACTCCGTCTAGCATCGCGCGCTATGCGAATATCTTTGGCATGGCCGGTGCTGGCGTTTTTGATCGTTGCATGGGGGTGCGGGTCGGACAGTCCGTCTGGCACCGGAGGCAGCGGCGGGGCAGCAGGGACTGGGGGCATGGCAGGTAGCGCCGGAGTCGGTGGCAACGGAGGCTCCGGCGGACTGGCGCCGGCAATCGGCTGCGATCCTCTGGCCCCGAGGGACTGCGGTTGTCCGTACCCGAACGACTACTTCACGGTCGAGGACGCCGAGACGGTCACGGGTAGGCGCCTTGCACTCCCAGCGGAGGTCATGCCGAGCGACACCTCGGGTCGCCGATCCGACCCGAGCGCCTTCAACGAGATGGATGGTTTCTCGCCGGGCATCGCCGCCATGACCCACCTTCCGGGAGCGACGGTGATGGGACTCGCCACGCCCGACATGATCGGCGATTCCCTGCAGGTCGACTCTCCGACGGTGATCCTCAATGCGGACACCGGCGAGCGTATTCCGCACTGGGTCGACCGCGACGAGTGGGTGGTGGAGGCAAAGAAACGCGTCGATGCCGAAGAGAGTCGGCCCGACTTCGACATCCCGCGAACGCTTGAAGAACTGCAAGAGGAACAAGCGTTGATGTTGAGGCCAGCCGTGCGTCTCGACGATGCGACGCGGTACATCGTCGCGATTCGGGGCGTGCTCGACGGAAGCGGAACGCCAGTGACGCCTTCTGCTGGTTTCGCCGCGCTTCGGGATGGGGAGCCCGGCGACGAGGTGATCGAGTCTAGGCGCGACCACTACGAGAGTATCTTCTCGACGCTCGAGGCCGCTGGCATCGACCGGGATGAGCTGCAAATTGCCTGGGACTTCACGACGGCGAGCAAGGAGAACAACACGGCGGCGATGGTGCAGATCCGCGATGACGCCTTCGCGAAGTACCCCGATGGCGTTCCCTATACGATCGAGGTGATCGACGCCCCGATGGAGGGCATGGCCTGCCGTCTCGAGATCACCTTCGATATGCCGCTTTACACGACGGACGGCGAAACCGGATCGTTGCTCAATCTGGGAAGCGACGGCCTGCCAGAGCAGAACGGAAGCCATCCATACGCCGCGGCCATGTTCGTCCCCCTCGCTGCCCAAGACGTCGCTGCGCCTCTGGTCGTCGTCGGCCACGGCCAACTCGGGACCAAGGAGCAGGTCTTTGGGTATCGTGAAATCTGGGCCGAAGCGAACCTGATCGGCTTTGGATTGGATCACATCGGCTTCGCCGCGGAGGACGTGCCGACGCTCTTACCCGCCATCATCGGTGGAGATCTGTCGAAGTTCCGCGCCATCCCGGAGCGCATGCATCAAGGGCTGCTGAACTTCCTAATGGCGATGAGAACCCTGTCACGCGAGGCGGAAGGCGGCCCCGAGACTCGCTTCAACGAGGCCCTTTCCAACGATTGCGGGGACGCCGAAGCGGACGGCACACGCCGGTACTATTTCGGCGGTAGCCAGGGAGGCATCCTCGGCGCGAGCATCATGGCCCTCGGCTTCGACATCGAGCGCGGCCTCCTGGCCGTTCCCGGACAATCATACAACTTGCTGCTCAATCGCAGCGTCAACTTCGATGAATATGCTGGAGCGCTCTACGGCAACTACGATTGGAACGCGCTTCACATGCAGATGAACCTGGCCCTGATTCAAGGGCTCTGGGATCGGGCCGAGCCAACGGGCTACTCGAAGTACATTCGAACGAACCGTTTCCCGGATACCCCGGCGCACGACGTGTTGATTCAGGTGTCGAAGTCCGATCATCAGGTGACGAACCTCGGCGCGCACATCATGGCGCGCACCATCGGGGGCGTCGTGAATCTCGCACCGCTGATCCGGCCGGTCTGGGGAATCGACGAGACCACCGGACCGCACCAGGGCTCGGCGATGCTCGAGGTGGACTTTGGCAACCCCGACGCACCGATCACGAACACACCACCGTGGGCAGACACGATGCGCGACCCGCATGGACGGGCGGCGGAGCTCGCGCCACTTGGTCCTGCCCTGGTGGAGTTTTACGAGACGGGCCGGGTGCAGAACCCTTGCAATGGACCCTGCGATACCGACGACCTGATTCCTTGAATCCCATCGAGGGCGTGGCGCGCCCCGAAGGCCTCGAATCGCTCGCTCTGCCCGCAAATCGGGCGTTGAAACCCCGAGGCGGCGGATCTTTTGAATCCGTGTGAAGTGGCGCTATCCTCGCTGGGCGGCGCGGGGTTGAGCACCGCTTTCCGATCGGCTTGGCATGATGCGATTCTTCGTAAATCGGTGGACACTTCTGGGCGCGGCGATCGTCGTCGTCGGTCTTGGGATCGGAACCGCAGCACTCGGCGAGCAGACCCCAAGCCAAGGAGCTCAGGTCGAGACGGTCGACGGACGCCGAGTCCGTCGCGC
>CBDUCC010000044.1:0-15838 GCA_965365555.1 uncultured Myxococcales bacterium
ATTTTCCCGGGCACACGGAAATATTCGCATCGCGCACGGGCGCCGCCCGCTCGTCTCCGAAGGAGGCCAGCGTGGCTGCCGCTCCGAACCGAACGTCGGTGTCGGGATCTTCGAGGAGCTGGGCAAGTCGATCGGCGAACTCCGACGCGTCCAGCTCGCCGAGACACTGCGCCGCGGCCAAGCGAACCTCCGGATCTCGATCGTTGAGCGCAGAGGCAATCAGCGAGGCCTGGCCCGCACCGAGCAGCGAGAGCGTCCAGAGCGCACAGAAGCGCATGTCCGGCCTCGGGTCCATGAGCAAGGCCGCGACAGGATCGCTCGCGTGGTCGGGGTCGATGCGCCCGAGTGCCATCACGGCCGCCTGGCGGGCGGCAGGATACGGGTCCTCGAAACCGAGCAAGAGGGTTTCGAACTCATCCGTTGCCTTCAACAGACCGAGCGACTCGAACGCCAGCGCGCGCACCTCCCCATCCGGATCGCGGGCCAGCGCGCGTAGGCCTTCTACGGCTTCAAGCCTCCGCTCGTCCGGAGGTTCGGAGAGCCTGTTCGCGGCGGCTCGTCGAAAGCTCGCCTTGTCCGCGCGCACGTCCCGCAGCGCAGCGTCGAAGGTCGGTGGGAGTGGTGGGATCACTTCGCGCGAGAGCCGGCGGCGACCTCGCGGTCGAGGACCAAGAGGCTCAGGCCATCATCGTCGGTGGCGGCGAGCACCATCCCCTGCGACTCCAAACCCATCAGCTTTCGAGGCTTGAGGTTCGCAACGATGACGACGCGTTTCCCGACGAGGTCCTCGGGAGCATAGTGTTCCGAGATGCCTGCGAGGATCTGGCGCGGCTCGGTCTCGCCTGCGTCGATTGAGAGCTTCAAGAGCTTCTTGCTCTTCTTCACCTTGTCCGCCGACAGGACCAAGCCCACCCGAAGGTCGACTTTCATGAAGTCGTCGAACTCCATGAAATCGTTGCTCTGCTGCGGTTCGGTCATCGCGGTTACCTTCTTCGGTTCGGCGGGGGCGGGCTCGACGCCGAGCCGCTCCAAGATCGAGCGCTCCTGGCTTTCGTCGAAGCGCGGAAATAGCGGAGTCGCGGCCAGCGTCTGCGTCCCGGGACGAAGCCCACCCCAGGCTGACGGCCAGAGGTCCACCTGCTCGGTCGGCAGAAGCGGCGTGATGCCAAGCTGACCTCGCAACTCGTTGCACTTGGTCGGCATCACGGGGAACAGCATGATCGAGAGCCAGCGAAGCGTCTCGAGTACGGTGTAGCAAACCTGCTCGAGACGCGTCTTGTCGTCTTGTTTTGCGAGCTTCCAGGGCTCCGTCGAGTCCACGTACTTGTTCGCCGCGGCGACGAGCTCCCAAATCGTGTCGAGCGCCCTGTGAAATGCGAGTGCCTCGAAATGCTTGGACGCGTCCCTTGCCGCTGCTCGCGCCTTCTCGATCAAGCCGTGGTCGATGTCGGCAAGTTGGTCGAGGTCGACCTCCGGGACTCGGCCACCGAGGTTCTTCCTGAGGATGCTGGCAACGATTCGGTTCATCAGGTTGCCGAGGCCGTTGGCGAGCTCTCCGTGGTAGCGGTTCAGGAGGTTCCGATGACTGAAATCGCCGTCCTGACCGAAGCCGACCTCCCGCATGAAATAGTAGCGAAGCACATCGGCTCCAAAGGCGTCGACGAGCGGGCCCGGTGGCAGAAAATTGCCGAGCGACTTCGACATCTTCTCGCCGTTGACCGTAAGCCAGCCGTGCGCCCAGACCTGCGATGGCAGCCGAACTCCGGCACTCATCAGGAATGCGGGCCAGTAGATCGCATGAAATCGCAGGATGTCTTTGCCCACGATGTGCGTGATCGTCTCCGCCTCGCGCCAGAACTCGTCGAAGAGCGGCGATTCGCCTTCCTCCGCAGGACCGCCGAGCGCGCTGATGTAGTTGGTGAGAGCGTCGAGCCAGACGTAGATGACGTGCTCGGGGTCGTCGGGTACCGGGATACCCCATCGAAAGCTGGTTCTCGAGATCGAGAGGTCCCGAAGGCCCTCCTTGACGAAGGACTTGACCTCGTTGAAGCGCGCCTCGGGCTGAACGAAGCCCGGGTGCGCCTCGAAGTAATCGAGAAGCGGCTGGGTGTAGTTGCTGAGGCGGAAGAAGTAGCTCCGCTCCTTGATACGCTCGACCGGCTTTTGGTGAATCGGACAGAGCTTGCCCTCGAGAAGCTCCTTCTCCGTCTTGAACGACTCGCAGCCGACACAGTACCAGTCCTCGTAGTCGTCGAGGTAGATGTCTCCCCTGGCTTCCATCTGCTTCCACAGGGCCTGAACGCGCTCTCGGTGCTGTGCGGAGGTCGTACGGATGAAGCCGTCGTGCGCGCAGTCGAGCTCTTCCCAGGCGTCACGGAAAGGAGCGGCCATTCGGTTCACGAAGTCCTGCGGCGCGAGCTCCATCTCCTTGGCGCGCCGTTCGATCTTGAGACCGTGCTCGTCGAGCCCGGTGAGGAAGTAGGTTGGCTTTCCGCGGAGCGCCTCGTACCGCGACACGACATCGGCAGCCACCGTCGAGTACGCGTGGCCGATGTGCGGCCGATCGTTGACATAGTAGATCGGGGTCGTGACGTAGTAAGGCCGAGCCATGACGCGCCCGAGACTAGCCAAATTCGAGTGGCGCGCCACCTAGCGCACGTTTCGCAAGTCGAAGAGCAGGGCGTCGAGGGCGGATTGCCGGTTGGCGTTCTGTTGCATCGACCTCGTGCATCGCTGAATAAGTGCAACTCGTGCGGCGGAGGCGCTGGCTTCTTCGCCGTCGCCCTCGAGCGAAGCCACCGATCGGTCACGGTAGAGATTCTGGAGCGTGAGCAGGGCCAGGGGAAGGTCCTCATGCCGGGCGAGTCGTTCCGACATCTCTACCAATGTGCCAGGTCCTCCGTTCTTCACCGCCTCGTCCACTGAGGTCGCAAGGCCGGTGAGCTCGGCTACGGTGCCGCCCCGCGCAAGCGCCAAAGCGACGTCGGCACGGCCAGCACTGAGCGCGATCGATGGCGCTATGGCGTCTTCAGGTAGGCCTTCTCGACGTAGAAGCTCTTCGACGACGGTGTCGGGGAGGCGGCTGAAGCGGATCCGCTGACAGCGGGACCGAATCGTCGGTAGGAGCGATTCGGCTCGCTCCGAGGTCAAGATGAAGTGCACGCCAGGCCGCGGCTCCTCCAGGGTTTTGAGCAGCGCGTTCGCGGCCTCCGGCTGGAACGAAGGGAATGAGACGTCCGCCTGCGGGAAGATGAAGAAGGTGGATGACGCCTCGAAGGGAGCGAACTGCGCGAGCGGCAAGATCTCGTTCCGCAGGACATCGACTTGGATGTTCCGCTTACCTTCGTCGCGAGGGCCGAAGACCCGAACGTCGGGGTGCGCACCGGCCTCGATGCGATCGATGCAGTGCGGGTCGCCGCCCGAGACGACGTCTGTAGCGAATGCGATCGCCGCGAGCTCCTTGCCAACTCCGCTCGGCCCATCGAACAGGTAGGCCGATGCGATTCGCCGGTGCTCGCGTGCACGTACTAGCGCTCCAACCGCACCCGGCTGTGCGCGCACCGCGTCGAGCGCGCTCACCGTCCGGAGCCTCCGCTGAAGATCGAGATCGCAATGGTCTGCACTGCGTCGACGACCTCGTCGGGCGTAAACGCATCCGGGTCGACGAAAGCCTGCATCACCATTCCGTCGAGTAGCCCCATGACGACCCGGGGAAGCATGCCGAGCGAGATCCGCGACTCGAGCCCGAGCGACATCAGGTTCCGTTCCAGATAATCCCGAATTTGATCTGCACCGAGCTGGTAGAACTCGGCGAGCTTCGGTCGAAGCGAGTCGTCGTACAGGCTGAGTGCGAGGAGGTCCGCCACCACCAGGGCCTCGTCCGTGCGCTCGGCACGGGCGGCCCAGAGTGCGTCCAGTGACTTGCGCAGTGCTTCGAACGGATTGTCCGATGGCGACCACGCTTTCATCGTTCGGGCCTGGACCACGTTGCACGCCGTCTCCAAGACCGTGTGAATGAGCGCTTCCTTCGTAGGGTAATGATAATGGAGCGCGCCCTTGCTCATCCCCGCCTCCTTGGCGATGTCGAGCAGGCTCGTGCGCGCATAGCCCTGGCGCGCGAGGACGCGAATCGCGGCGTCGATGATCTGCTGGGAGCTAACCGCGCTCTTTGCGTACGCCATCTGAGGGTCGACCATGACCCCTCGGCCTGGGGCTCGTCAACCGCTTGTGCTAGAGCGCTCCGGGTGAGCAAGTCAGGTGGATCACTCCCAAAGCTCGTCGAGCTGATGCAAACGCTGCTCGGTCCGGACGGTTGCCCTTGGGATCGAGAACAGACGCTCGAGTCCCTTCGCCAGTACGTGATCGAGGAGGCGCACGAGGTCGCTGACGCCATCGATCAAGGCAAGCCGGAGATGCTGCGCGAAGAGCTCGGCGATCTGTTGCTTCAGGTCGTGTTCCAAGCCGCGCTCACCGAGCGCCAGGGCTGGTTCGACATCGACGGTGTCGTCGACGCGATCAGCGACAAGCTCGTCAGGCGCCACCCTTGGGTGTTCGGTGACGAAAAAGTCGACGATGCGAGCGGCGCGATCAACAGCTGGGAGGCAATCAAGGCGAAGGAGAAGCAAGAGCGCGGCGCGCTCGGCGGTGTGCCCGTAGCGCTTCCGAGCTTGCTTCGTGCGGTCCGGATCGGAGAGAAGGCGGGCGCCGTCGGTTACGACTGGCCGGATGCCGGCGGTCCACGCGCGAAGATCGCGGAAGAGCTCCAAGAGCTCGACGAGGCCGCCGCGCGTGGCGACCTCGAGG
Source organism: uncultured Myxococcales bacterium (assembly GCA_965365555.1). Classification (GTDB taxonomy): domain Bacteria; phylum Myxococcota_A; class Polyangia; order Polyangiales; family Houyiibacteriaceae; genus SG8-38. The sequence goes on from CBDUCC010000044.1 coordinate 4,804, forward strand.
CCCTCGAGCACGAGCTCGGCGATCTGCTCTTCGCACTCGCGACCTACGGCCGAAAGCAGGGCCTCGACCCCGAGGCTGCCCTTCGAGGGTCACTCAATCGCTTCTCATCGCGGTTTCGTCACTGCGAGCTGGCCGCGAAGAGCGAAGGGAAGAACCTTCGGGATTACGATGAGCCGGCGCTTGATGCGATGTGGGAGCGGGCCAAGGCCGCGGAGCGCGAGGGGACGTCATAGACGTTCGAGCGGAAACGCCATCACGTCCTGAATCGACGCGGACCCCGTCAAGAGCATCAGAAGCCGATCGACGCCGAGCGCATTGCCGCCGCTCTCCGGCATGCCTTGTTCGAGGGCCGCGATGAAGCGCTCGTCGATCGGGTAGACGCTTCGCCCCATGGCGCGCCGCGCGGCTCGGTCCTGCTCGAAGCGCCGGCGTTGTTCAACCGGGTCAGTCAGCTCCCCGAACCCATTGCAGAGCTCGACGCCTCCGACGAAGACCTCGAAGCGGTCGGCGGTACCGTTCGGCTTCAACTTCGCGAGTGAGGCCATGGAGGCCGGCCAATCGGTCACCACCACCGGCGCCGCGAGCCCGAGCGACGGCTGAATGGCGTCGGCCCAGACACGGAAGAAACGATCTTCGTCGCTTGGGTCGACCATTGCACCCGCGTACCTCTCGAATGCCTCGCTCACGCTCATTCGCTCCCACGGCCCAGCGAGATGCGCCGATGGCCCGTCCAGCGCGTTGGCAACCTGGGCGACCAGGGCCTCCGTATCTGCGATCACGTCATCGGCGCTTGCGTTCGCACGGTACCACTCGAGCATCGCGAACTCGCGCTCGTGGTGCGCTCCCTGCTCGTCGGCGCGGTAGCTGCGGCACAGCTGAAAGATGCGCTCGGCCCCGGCGCACAGCAGTCGTTTCATCTGGTACTCCGGGCTGGTGGCGAGCCAGCCAGCCGTCCTGCCCGAGGGGTTGAGCGCTTCGAAGGCTTGCAAGTGCACGTCGAGACCAGGGCAGGGCACCAGAGCCGGTGTTTCGACCTCGAGGAACTCGCGCTCCTTGAAGAAGCGCCGGATCGCGTCCATGGCCTTGGCGCGCAGCCTGAGGACCTGGAGCACTCCCGTTCAGCCTTTGACGCGCTCCACGTACGAGCTAGTGCGCGTGTCGATCTTCAGCCGGTCGCCAGTGTTCACGAAGAGAGGCACGTTGACTTGAAGCCCGGTCTCGAGCGTCGCCGGCTTTGTCGTATTGCTGCTCGTGTCGCCCTTGAATCCAGGCTCGGTCTCCGTGACGAGCAGCTCGACGAAGTTCGGCGGGGTCACACCGATGGGGCGACCCTCGAACAGCATCACGTCGACCTCGGTACCATCGAGAAGATAGTGCACGTTCTCGCCGAGTTGCTCGTTGCTCAGTGTGAGTTGCTCGTAACTCTGCGTATCCATGAACACACGCCCGTCGCCTTCGGGGTAGAGGTACTGCATCGTACGCTCTTCCGTGTCGGCTTTCTCGAGCTTCTCACCGCTCTTGAACGTTCGATCGATCACCGCTCCCGTCATCATGTTCTTGATTCGGGTCCGGATGAACGCCTGCCCCTTGCCCGGCTTCACGAACTGATGGTCCACCACGGCATAGGGAACGCCGTCGAGAAGCATCTTGAAGCCTTTTTTGATGTCGCTGGTGTCTGCCATGGGTTTACTGCTCGCGGACTCTCTGTGAGGCGACGACGAGGTCGCTTGGTTGAACCGGGGTATCGCTTTGTTCTGCCGTGACGCGGATGTCGAACTCTAGCATCGAGGTCGGAATCGAGGCTCGACCCACCCGGGTTTCCCGATCGTAATCGAGCACTGCCTCACGCGTCGGCAGAGCGCCAACGGCCGCGAACCAGACCACGTAGTGCGCGAGTCCCACTTCGATTTCCTCGGGCGGAGGAAGGTGATCCATCGTCACCGTGATCAGTTTCTGCTGTTTGTCGATCTTCTCGATGCGGATGTCGCCGTGCGCCGCTGGCACGAACGCACTTCCAACGAGCGCGTAGTCCGCGGGGGGATTGCAGCCGGACAGCGTCGACGCAGCGAGCAGGAAACAGAAGCCAAACCCCGAGAGACTCTTCACGGAACGGCTTGTAGGCGGCCATTTCGAGCCCGTCAAGCGGCAGAGCCTTGCCTCCCGTCGGGCTCGGTTGTACCCCGGGGTTCATGCGAGACGTCGACGACGAGGTTAGGGAGATCAAGAAGGAGATCGTCGAGAGCCGCGGCTTGATCATCAAGACCAACAACCTGGTCAACGCTCTCGGCGCTGATATCAAGTCGATCGCCAAGCGCCAGGCCGGCTACGAGCGGCGCCTCAACTGGAACAGCGGTGCCGCGATCGCGGTCATCGGCGTCTTGTCGTTCGTAGGCCTCAAGCTGTACTTCGACGCGCAGACCGGCGGTCTTCGAGCGGACAAGGACGACGCCGAAACCGCCGCCGAGGAGCTCCGACGCGATCTCGAGGACGAGGTGCAGCGATCGAGCGATCGAGGGGTCGCTGCGGGCAAGGCGGCCAAATACTATGAGCTCATCCGCGAGCGAAAGCGTGCAGAGGTAGTCCGGCAGTATCCGATGATGGCGAAAGAAGCGCTCTCGCCCGCGGAGGCTGCAGTCTTCCGGGATTTCGAGCAGCAGTTCCGTCGGGATCTCTCCATCGAGGCGTATCAGAAGGGCTTGGGGCTCCTCTCAGCCAAGAAATACGAGGATGCCATCGGGCGGTTCGAAGAGGCGATCGAGCTTCATCCAGGAGGCACGCACATCCCGGCGGTCAAGCTCAACCTCGGAATCGCCCTGCGCAAGGAGAAGCGCCCTGCCGAAGCCGCGGTGTATGCGGAACAGGTCGGGACGCAGACGGCCGACGCGGCCGTTCAGCCAGATGGCTGGTGGCTCCTCGCTCTGTGCGCGCGCGATCTGGGTGACCTGGACACGGCCCGGGCCGCATTGAGAACGCTGATCAACAAGTGGCCGCGTTCCGCGCTCTCGCGAGATGCGCGACCGCTGCTTCGCGAGGTGACACGAGAGGCGTATGCGGGGAAGCAGGAGACCGCTGAGGCGCCTGCACCGCCCGCGCCGTGAACACGGTGAGGGATTTCCCTATCGACGCCCTCGGTTGCCTGTGACAGATTGCCACTCATGGCGACACCACGCGTTGCATTCGTAGCGTCGGGAGGCGCAGCCAAAGGCGTCGCGCATGTCGGCGTGCTTCGCGCGATGCAAGAGCTCGGAATCGAGGCCGATATCTGCGTCGGAGCGTCCGCTGGCGCGATTGCCGGAGCATTCTACTCCCAAGGGTTCACGCCCTCGCAGATGATCGATTGGTTCCGCCCGTTCTGGCAGAGGGGCGCCGAAGCGCCGCCACTCAAGGCGCGCTACTTCCTCGGGATGCCGAACGACGAACAGCGCGAAAGCTGGGGCTACCTCACGAGCGGAATGTTTTCGATCGACCGCTTCGAGCGATTCGTGGCCGAGCAGTTGCCCACGGACGATTTCCGCGATCTGGACCGACATTTGCTCGTTACCGCCGCCGACGTCGACGGGCGCGGTCGGGTCGTATTCGGCCGCGGCTACCGGGAGGACGTTCCCATTAGCAAGGCGGTCGCCGCGTCTTCGTGCGTACCGATTCTCTTTCGTCCCCATCGGATCGGCGACCGCTACTACATGGACGGCGAGGTCGTTCGCACCCTCAGCATCGATCTCGCGGTCGAAGCCGGGGCGGACGTCGTGATCATCTCGAACGTCTATCGACCGCACGTCGGCCGCATCGGCACCCCGTCGCTCGTCCACCAAGGTGGTCTGGCAGTCGCGCGTCAGGCCCTCAACACCATCCTGAACGAGAAAGAGAAGCGGGGCATCGACTTGATCCATCGCATGTACCCACAGGTGCAGGTCTTGGTCGTGTCTCCCGATCTCGGACGGCTTCCCTTCACCTCGCGCCTTCACGCAAGGGCCATGCTCCGCCGCGGCTATCGCGATGCGCTTCGGATGCTTGCGAAGGCCAAGCGCCGCGGCGTGTTCGAGGTCGCGCCGAACGTTCGCAGCATCGGCGAAGCGTAGTCGCGCGCCGCGCCGGGCTCAGTCGTCGGTCGCCTCGAGCGCCCAAGCTCGATACGGCTCGCTCACCGACCCTGCAGGAATCGCAACCACTTCGGGAACGTCATAGGGATGGTGCTCGTCCAGCCAGCTTGCCACGCGGTCGAACAGGTCCTGCCTGGTCTTGATCAGCAGCTGCACTTCGGTCTCCGATTCGATCGCTCCTCTCCATCGATAGAAGGAGCGGATACCGGGGATCAGGTTGACGCAGGCCGCCAGGCGCGCTCCGACGAGCGCACCTGCGAGCTTCTCCCCGGTAGCTTCATCGGGAACTGTGCAAAGAATGACGATGAGCTCTGCGGCGGACACCTCTTCGGCCTCGTCAGAGCTGCTCGACGGAGACGTCGAGACGTCGATCGATGATCGCGACGCTCCGTTCGGGTAGGGCCTGGTACTCAGCCGGTGGATCGTCGACTCCGCTCACGATCATGGCGTACCGAAGCGGCGTGCTTCCGGTGGGAGGTGCCTTGTAGTCCTCGGGGGGATCGTGCAGCCCCTGCCGTTCGACGTACGCCATCGCCTCCCCCGAGCGCAGCGCGTACATCGAGCGTCCATTGGTGAGGATGAAACTCAGCCTTGGAGCCGTGCTGCCGACCTCCGCCGCCAAACGCTCGACCAAGGTGACCGCCGCGCTGATGGCGGCGAGAGCCTGACCTTGGTGGATGTCCGGATTGTCGAGCTGACCTGCATCGTGCAGCAGCGAAAGGACCGTGTGGAACAGGTATTCACTGTCGGTCTGGCCTCGGATATTTCGCCGAAGGAAGTCGGGGATCGTCTCCGCCAAGTTCTCTCGCATCGAATCGAAGCCAGCGATGGTGCCCTGGTGCGCGAACAACCAGCTTCTCATCCGAAATGGGTGCGCGTTTTCCGCTCTGAAGTCACCGACTGTGGGCTGCCGCAGATGGAGCACGGCGCAATCGGACCGAACGTCGCCGGCGATGCTCTGCCAGTCGACGAGCTCGCCAGGGCGTGTCGGGCGCTTCTTGTGAAGCACTTCGTCGCCGGCGTAGAAGCCGATGCCCCATCCACTCGCTTCGCGTGGCGCGTTCTCGTTGCGCAAGACTTCGCGCTCTTGATACAGCGCGTCGCGCATTCGATCGGCGCGGTTGGCGACGTATCCGATGAGCCTACTCATTGCTCCAGCATTCAAGAAGAAAGTTCGAGTAGTACATCATCAATCCCTATCGCAGGGTGTACCACGCAGCGGGATCGGCATCAACGAAGTGGGCGCCGTCCAAACCCGACAGGTCGGTAGCAGACACACACGCGAAAAATAGGATGACCAATCAGAGTGTGGTACCGAGTGGTATGTCTGGCGCTTTCGACGGCGCATTGGATGAGTACATTCATCACCTGCGTGTGGAGCGCGGTCTTTCGGGTCACACCGTGGATGGTTACGCCTCCGATCTCGGGAAGCTCGGTCGTTGGCTGAGCGACGAAGGGATCGTCCTGGACGAGATCGAAGAAGCGTCGGTCGCTAGCTTCCTGGTGTCATTGTCCCAGCAGGGGCTGACTGCCCGGACCCAGGCTCGGGCCCTGAGCTCGGTGCGCGGGTTCTTCCGCTTTCTCGTGGAAGAGCGACGCGTCCGCCGTGATCCCACCGAGCTCCTCGAAGGACCCAAGTTGCTCGCCAAGCTTCCCGATATTCTCAGTCGCGAGGAGGTCGTCCGTCTTCTCGAGGCCCCACGAGGGGAGAAGCGGAACCGCGTTCGCGACCGGGCGATGCTGCACACCATGTACGCGGCCGGGCTACGTGTCACCGAGCTCGTCAACCTCGACCTCGGCGACGTCAACATGGAGGAGGGGTTCGTCGCGGTTCTCGGGAAGGGAAGCAAGCGGCGCATCGTGCCGATCGGCGAGCATGCCCGTGAAGCCATGAAAACCTATCTGGCGAACGTGCGTCCCGGTTGGGCGCGTCCGTCGGAGCGGGCATGCTTCGTTACCGCGCGGGGCAAGGCAATGACCCGACAGAGCTTTTGGGCCATCGTGAAGAAGTACGCTCGGGCCGCGGGAATCACGAAGCCGATCTCGCCTCACAAGCTCCGGCACTCGTTCGCCACACATCTGCTCAACGGCGGCGCGGATCTCCGGTCGGTCCAGACCATGCTTGGGCATGCGGACATTTCGACCACGCAGATCTACACGCACGTGAGCAGGGATCACCTCCGCACGATGCACGAACGGTATCACCCTCGAGGGTAGTGGGCCGTCACGCTGCCAAGTTGTCGCTCCCGGCCGCTTGACCCGGTATCCTGCGTGCATGTCGGCGTTCGACGTCTGGGTCGTCCGTTTCGAACCGGATGAGGCGTCGCCTGCACAGCGTTTGCAGCAGGCGTTTGGTATCGATCCGTCGAGCGCGAGCGCATTGGCGCAGAGCCTGCCGAGGATCGTCAAGCATGCGGTCCCGGCCAAAACCGCCGGTGAGATGCGACATGCTCTGGAGGCGATCGGAGCCGTGGTCGAGTGCCGACCCACGCGCGCGAAGAAGTCCCCTCCCGACGACTCCCAAGCGGTATTCCCCGCCCCCGACATGGACCTCGTGGCGCCCGGCCGCGTCTCCGCGATCGATCCGTTTTCGCCCTCGGGCGATGGCAGCCGGCCTCGGATCTCGGTCGATCGAACGGTGCCTCCTCTCGCCGCGGGGCGCGAGCTGCCCGAAGGCGAGTCCGAGCCGCCGCGGCGCATAGGTGCCTCACTGCTGGCGACCTCCCGAGCCAATCAGCGACGCAGGTTCATCCAACAGGCGCTCGGCACCATGCTCGCAGGTGTCGCGATCATCGCGATCGGTTGGTTCTTCGGAGGCTCGATGCTTCGCGGCGATGGAGGTTGGGTGGGAGTGGCCTTCGACGGACTCGGCATCTACTTCGTCGGAGTCGGAGGCTTCGACCTCGTCCAGGCGTGGAGGGACTGACGCGATGCAGGTCTCGCTTCCGAGAGTCGGTTGGTTCGTCGTCGCGCTCGGGCTCGCTTGGGGAGTCAATCAATGGCGTGCTCAGGTCGCAGCCCATGGACTCGAAGCGGCTCATGCCGGAGACCGCGATGCGGCCGAGGACTGGGTGGACCGCACCATTCGGGACGACGAGTGCGAGCTTCTCGAGGCCAGGGCGTATCTCACCGACGAGGAGACGCGGAAATACGTTCGCCGCCCGGACTACGTGGAGACCTTCGTCGACAAGCTGTACCGAGGCGGCGCGAGCAAGGTCGAGCTGTGCGAGTCGGAAGCTCTCGGATTTCGATTCGCTCATTACCTTCTGGTATCCCTTCCGGAGGATCCCGGTAAGCACGAGCCGCTCATCGCGGACGCGCAGAGCCTCGTTCGCCGGGACGCGGTCGTCTACCGCGGCGTGACCTCCTCGGAAGTCGAGGAGATCGTCCGCACTTCCACCCTGGTCGGCACCACGCGGGTCCTCGTCGATCTGCCCGTCCAGGCGAATTGATTCGCGTTTCGGGCGCCTCGCGCGTCTCGTGCTATAGCCGCCAGCGGCCGGCGTGACGCGCAAGGCCCAGCCGAGACTCGAACCCCCGAGAGTCTCAGGAGGCAAGCACCGTGAACATTCACGAGTATCAAGCGAAAGAGCTGTACCGGAAGTACGGCATCCCCGTCCCCAAGGGCATCCCGTGCATGTCGCCCGAGGAGGCGAAGACGGCAGCAGAGCAACTGATCGAGGAGACCGGCAACGAGGTCGTCGTCGTCAAAGCCCAGATCCACGCGGGAGGCCGCGGCAAGGCGGGTGGCGTCAAGGTCGTCAAAGGGGTCGATGCCGCTGCCGACGCAGCGAAAGAGATATTGGGTAAGACACTCGTGACGCACCAGACCGGTCCGGAAGGCAAGGTCGTGCAGCGGCTTTTGGTCGAACAAGGCCTTGCGATCAAGAGTGAGCTCTACCTTGCACTCGTGGTGGACCGGGAGAGTCGCCGAATCGCCATCATGGCGTCCACTGAGGGGGGCATGGACATCGAAGAGGTCGCTGCAAGCACTCCCGAGAAGATTCACACCGTCGCGGTCGATCCCGCCGTCGGTTTGCAAGGCTACCAGGTGCGCCAGCTCGCATTCGCCCTCGGCCTCTCGAAGAAGGAGCAGCGGAACTTCGCCGGCCTTCTCTTCAAGCTCGCCGAGCTCTTCGAAAAGGAAGACTGCTCGATTGCAGAGATCAATCCACTCATCCTCACCGACGACGAGCGCGTCGTTGCGCTCGATGCGAAGGTCAACTTCGACTCCAACGCCGAGTTCCGACACGCCGAGCTTTGGGGGGAGCTTCGCGACCTTTCGGAAGAGGCGCCCACCGAGACCGAAGCCAAGGAAGCCGGGCTCTCCTTCATCCAGCTCGACGGCAACATCGGCTGCCTCGTCAACGGCGCCGGCCTGGCAATGAGCACGATGGATACCATCAAGTACTACGGCGGCGAGCCGGCGAACTTCTTGGATGTAGGCGGCGGCGCAAGTCAGGAGGCCGTCACGAAAGCCTTTCGCATCATTCTCCAGTCCGAGGCGGTCCAAGGGATCTTCGTCAACATCTTCGGCGGCATCATGCGATGCGACACCATCGCAAACGGCGTCGTCGCGGCGACGAAGGAACTCGGCTTGAAGGTGCCGCTCGTGGTCCGGCTCGAGGGAACGAAAGTCGAAGAGGGTCGAAAGATTCTCGATGAGTCGGGTCTTGCCATCACCTCCGCGGCTACGATGGCCGAGGGTGCTCAGAAGATCGTGGAGCTCGCAAAGGGATAAGGAACGATGTCGATTCTAGTCAACAAGGACACACGGCTCGTCGTTCAGGGTATGACCGGAAGCGTCGGGCAGTTTCACACCGAACAGATGCTTGCCTATGGGACGAAGGTCGTCGCCGGGTGCACGCCGGGCAAGGGCGGCACCTCGCTGCTCGACGTGCCCGTGTACGACACGATGCGCGAGGTCGTGAAAGAGACCGGAGCCAACGCGTCCTGCATCTTCGTGCCGCCGCCGTTCGCAGCCGATGCCATCCTCGAAGCCGTGGACGCCGAGGTGCCACTCATCGTCTGCATCACCGAGGGAATCCCGGTCATGGATATGGTTGAGGTCCGTCGTGTCCTCGACTCTCAGGACAAGAGCCGGCTGATCGGTCCCAACTGCCCCGGAGTCATCACGCCGGACCAGTGTAAGATCGGGATCATGCCCGGTCATGTTCACAAGGCGGGTCGAATCGGCGTCGTTTCAAAGAGCGGAACGCTGACCTACGAAGCGGTTGGCCAGCTCACCGCGCTCGGCATCGGCCAGAGCACCGCGGTCGGCATCGGCGGAGATCCGATCAACGGAACCGATTTCATCGATGTCCTCGAGCTTTTCAACGACGATGCCGACACCGACGGCGTCATCCTGATCGGCGAGATCGGCGGCAACGCCGAGGAACAGGCTGCCGCCTGGATCAAAGAGAACTTCAAGAAGCCGGTCGCCGGCTTCATTGCGGGACGGACGGCGCCTCCCGGTAAGCGGATGGGCCACGCAGGCGCGATCATCAGCGGCGGCAAGGGCACCGCTGATGCCAAGATCGAGGCTCTCGAAGACGCCGGCGTGAAGGTCGCGCCAACACCGTCCGACATGGGCACCACACTACAAAGCCTTCTCTAAGGCGGGAGGAAACGATGTCGAAGCAACCGATGCGTGTCGCGGTCACGGGAGCCGCAGGCCAGATTGGCTACAGTCTTCTCTTCCGAATCGCAGCCGGCGAAATGCTCGGTAGCGATCAACCCGTCATTCTTCAGTTGGTCGACATCCCGCCGGCGATGAAAGCCGTCGGTGGTGTGATGATGGAGCTCGAAGACTGCGCGTTCCCGCTCCTGGCGGGAATGGAGGCCAGCGACGATCCGGCGAGCGGGTTCAAGGACGCGGACATCGCACTGCTCGTCGGTGCCCGTCCCCGCGGCAAGGGAATGCTCCGCAAGGACCTTCTGGAGGCCAACGGCGCCATCTTCACCGGGCAGGGCAAGGCGCTCAGCGAAGTTGCGAGCCGCGACGTCAAAGTCCTGGTCGTCGGCAATCCCGCGAACACCAACGCCTACATCGCCATGAAGAATGCTCCAGAGCTCGACCCGTCGTGCTTCACCGCCATGGTCCGGCTCGACCAGAATCGCGCCATGTCGCAGGTCGCCTCGAAGACGGGTCGGGAGGTCACGGACATCAAGCGGGTGACGATCTGGGGAAACCACTCCGCGACCCAGTACCCGGATCTCTTCAATGCCCAGATCGATGGCAAGAGCGTTGCTTCCTTGATCAACGATCAGGCTTGGATCGAGAACGATTTCATCCCGACCGTGCAGCAGCGCGGTAAGGCCATCATCGATGCACGCGGCCTTTCGAGCGCCGCGTCCGCCGCGAACGCTGCGATCGATCACATTCGCGATTGGCACCTGGGGACCGCCGAGGGCGACTGGGCCTCGATGGCGGTACCGTCGGACGGCAGCTACGGCGTGCCCGAAGGTATCATCTACGGTTTCCCCTGCGCTTGCAGCGGCGGAAAGTGGTCGATTGTCCAGGGCCTCGAGATCGACGACTTCAGTCGCACCAAGATGGATGCCACAGCGGCAGAGCTTCAAGAAGAAGCTGCAGCGGTCGCGCATCTGGTTTAGTCTCCTCCGGAGCCATTCCGGGGTGGCGATATGCAAAAGCCGAAGCTGGTCGAAGAGCACGAAGCCGCGGGGACGCGCGTTGTCGTCGAGGGTTGCCACATCTTCGTGCGTGAAGAAGGGCAGGGGGAACCCGTGCTTCTTTTGCACGGTGTCCCCTCGAGCAGTTTCCTGTATCGCAAGATGTTGCCGGAGCTCGCCGGCCACGGCCTTCGCGCAATCAGCTTCGATTTTCCCGGCGTAGGACTCAGCGACAAGCCCAAGGACCTGGACTACGACTGGCACTCCCTGGCGAAATGGGTCGACCGCTTGGTCGAGGTGCCCAT
>CBDUCC010000045.1:0-15785 GCA_965365555.1 uncultured Myxococcales bacterium
AGCGGCGCCGTGACCACGATGATCGTGGCAGTCGCCAGTCGCGCAGCGCTCGGTCACACCGGCCGCGCCCTCGAGAGCCACTGGCTCCTCACGCTCGCCTACCTTGCGATTACGCTCGCAGCCGTCTGCCGTGTTGCATCCGCTTTCGGCGTTGGCGCACGGATGCTTCTCATCGTCTCCGCCACTGCCTGGACGCTTGGGTTTCTATCGTTCGTGGTGCGCTACGTTCCGATCCTCACCCAGCCCAAGAAAACGAGCCCGGGCTCCCTGCCTACCGTCTGAGGTGAGCACTGCCTCGGGCCCGTGACCTTGCGTACCCCCCGAGGCTCCCCCAAAGCGGATCGATGAACGACGCTCGAAGTGCGCGCGTGAGCGCCGGGGATCGAGTCCGGGTCGAGGTGGATCGACTCCTTCCGAGCGGCGAAGGTGTCGCGGGCCGGATGCGAATCGCCGGCGCGTTCCCCGGGGAGCGTGTCGTCGCGCGGGTCGAACACATCGGCAAACACGCGACGTTCGCGACCCTGGTCGAGGTCGAGCGCCCCCGGCGCGGGCGCCGCGTCCCTCCATGCGCACAGCAGGCGGACGTGGAAGGCGGCCGCTGCACCGGCTGCGCCCTGATGCCTCTCGAAGAGTCTGAGCAGCGCACACTGCTCAAAGAGATGCTCCAGGATCGATTCGGTCTGCAGGTCGACGAAGTCATCGCCGCGCCCAAGGCATTTGGCTACCGCCGGAGCGCCAAGCGGATCGCCTTCGGCGGCCCGGGCAATCTCCGGCTTGGAAGCTTCATTCGCGGAACGCACCAGCCGGCCGACATGTCCGGCTGCGAAGTCGAGCATCCCGCCATCGCCGGCGCCGCCGATGAAATCGCCGAGTGCGCGCGCCAGCTCGGCATCGGCGCCCACAACGCAGAGCGCCAACAACTCGGACTTCGCGCGGTTTGGCTCCGAACGAACGGGCAACAGGTCCTCGCCACCCTGGTCACGAGCGACCCCGACGAGGCGCCGCTCCGAAAGCTCGCGCAACAACTCCGGCAATGCCACGGCGTCGCTCGAAGCTTCTACGGCGATGCGGGGAATACGCTCCGAGGTTCGGAAGCCAGCGTCCTTCATGGCCTCGGCTCGATCGACGTCGGCGGCGCGACGATCGGCCCCCTCGGCTTCCTCCAGCCAAACCCCGAGATGATGGAGCGACTCTACGAAGACCTGATCGACGGTGCCGTCGAAGACGATCGCAACGGCATCCGTGCCTTCGACCTCTACGCCGGCTCCGGCGCCACCACCCACCGGCTGCGTGCGCTCGGCCTCGAAGTCACACCATGCGAGTCGCACCCCGAAGGAGCGGCAAAGCTCGGCGTGGATCCCGAAACCGTCGAAGCCTTCCTCGCCCGGCAGACGAGCACGCCCGATGCGGTCATCGCCAATCCTCCGCGCAAGGGCCTCGGCTCCGCCGTCACTGCGGAGGTCCTGCGCCTATCACCGGCGCGCATTCAGATCATGTCCTGCGGCCCTTCCGGCCTCGCCAAAGACCTCAGCGCCCTTTCGAGCCGCTACCGTCTCGAAATCCTGCGTGCTTACGACACGCTTCCACAAACCCCGCACGTCGAGCTGATCGCCAAGTTGGTGCTGCGGGTTTCCTTCGGTGAGCCGGAAGCTAGGATCCCGACTCCTGAGGCGTCATGACCGATTCACGCGAAGACAAGCGCAAGGCGAGACTGATGAACGCGGTACTCGAACGCGTCGACGTCGATGCCATCGTCGGGCAGGTCGATCTCGATGAGCTGCTCGAGCGCATCGATGTCAACGAGCTGCTCGATCGGGTCGAGCTGGATCGGCTGCTCGACCGGGTCGACGTCGATCGACTGCTCGATCGGGTCGACGTCGATCGCTTGCTCGACCGTGTCGACGTCAACCGGCTGCTCGATCGAGTCGACGTGGAGGCCCTGACGACCCGGGCCAACGTGGGTGATTTGGTGGCGCGAAGTACGAGCCAGGTGGCGGGTTCGACCCTCGACGTCGCGCGTCGTCAGGCGGTCGGTTTGGATACCTTGATCGTCGGAACGGTCGATCGCATCCTCGGCCGCGACCCGGCGGAGCACCCACTCGGTCCCGAGAAGCTCGTTCCGCCGCGAAGTGACAGTCGAGAGAAGACGCCTCTCGGGCGCACGCAAATCAGCGGCTACTACGCCGGACCTTTGTCGCGCCTCGTCGCGTACTTGATCGACTCGTTCGCGGTCTTCAGCGGCGCCGGTTTGATCTCTGCGGCCATCGTCGGATCGATCAACGTGGTCCTCGCGGCCGATTTCCAGTGGGACTGGCGCGCCGGCGTTCTCGGTTTCCTCGCATTCTCCATCTGGTTCTTTCTCTACTTCTGGGTCGGTGTCGCGATCTCTGGGAGGACGCCGGGAATGGGCGTGGCGGGCATCAAGGTGGTCAGCGCGGACGGAAGCCCCGTCAGCCCGGGTCATGCGGCCCTTCGTGCGCTGGTGCTGCCGATCAGCGCGGTCACGGTCGTCGGCCTACTGGGCGTGGTCTTCGATGCGAACCAGCGTGCGCTTCACGACCTCGTCGCGAAGACCGCCGTCGTGTACGACTGGGGGGATCGTCCCGCCGAGTTACCGGCCCCCTTGAGCAAGTGGCTGACCGAACACGGCGTCAGCGATGTGACACGATGACGACCTGCACGAACGCGTGGCCTCTTGATCCGGACGCACGTATCCTCTCATCGAGCTAGCCCCATGCATTTTGATCCTTTCGATCGAGCCAAGTTCGCCATCGAGCGCTGGCTCGTGCGCGGCCCCCTTCACCGGGTGGCGCTCGCCGCGCTGCTCGTCGTGATGATCTCGATGGTTGGCGGCATCGTGGTGCTCATCTGGGGCAAGGGTTTTGCTGGGTTCGGCGAGGCGAGTTGGTGGGCCTTTCTGCGGCTGAGTGACCCGGGTTACCTCGGTGACGACGTCGGCATGCTCAATCGTGTGGTGTCCACCGCGTTGACGATCCTCGGCTACGTCGTCTTCCTCGGCGCACTGGTCGCGATCATGACCCAAGGTCTCGGCGCTTGGATGCAGAGACTCGAGAGCGGGCTTACGCCGGTCGTGCGCGAGGGGCACGTGCTGATCCTCGGTTGGACGAGCCGTACGGATTCCATCATTCGCGAGCTTCTGTTGTCGGAGGGGCGCACCCGACGCTTCCTCGACCGGCGCGGTGTGCATGGTCTGCAGATCGTCTTGTTGGCCGAGAAGGTCTCGGCGACATTCGCCCAGAACCTCCGGGACGCGGTCGGGCCCGCCTGGGACGAACACCGCGTAACGATTCGCTCCGGTTCTCCGCTTCAGCCAGAGCACCTGGTCAGGGTGGCTGCAGCCCACGCCTCGGTGATCCTGATTCCTGGCGCCGACTTCGTTCGTGGGTCGGTGCAGAGTGACGTGCAAACGATCAAGGTCCTGCTCTCGCTAGCGGCTCTGGCCTCCGAGCAGGAGCGACCGCCTCGGGTGGTGGCCGAGATCTTCGAGGCCAGAAAGGTCCACCTCGCGCACAAAGCCTATCCGGCGGAGTCCGAGATCCTCGCCAGTGACGGAGTCATCAGTCGTCTGCTCGCCCAGAACGTTCGACATCCCGGCCTTTCCCGAGTCTACGACGAGCTCCTCAGCCACGAGGAAGGCAACGAGATCTACATTCGCGAGCCCGAAGAGCTGATCGGCCTGGAGATCGAGGAGCTGCATCGCTATTTTCCGGGCGCGGTGTTCATGGGCTTGGTTCGACCGTCCGGCAGCGGCTTCGAGCCGATTCTAAATCCACCGTCTGGCGCACGGGTGGCCCAGGGAGACAGGCTAGTCCTTCTCGCGCCTGGCTACGACGTGTGTCGACCGTCCCGCTCGCCGGTCCGGCCGCGCCTCGAACGCGGCACGCGCCCCCCTCGCGAGTCATCCGGCACCGGCGCCGTCAGACGTGTCCTCGTGCTTGGCTGGAACCACCGGGTACCCGCGCTTGCGGCCGAGTTCGGCACCTATGAAGACGAGCGCTACGAGATGCAGGTGGCGTCGAAGCTTCCGATCTCAGAACGTGAAGCGCTTCTCAAGCATGGTCCGAAGCCTTCCCCGTCCGTGACCCTCACGCACGTCGAGGTCGACTTCACCGACCCCGAGGAAATGAAGTCGCTGGCGCCCTGGACGAAGGACAGCGTCGTCTTCATGGGAGCCGATTGGACCGATTCTGCGGAGGAAGCCGATGCGCGGACGCTCATGGGGTCGCTCATGATCGACGAGCCCGTTCGCGAGGGCGGTCGCAGGCCGACCGTCATCATGGAGTTGCTCGACCCCGACAACGCGAGTCTAGTCTCACGCTCACGTGGCGAGCTGATCATCAGCCCTCTCTTTCTAAGTCACCTGTTGACGCAGATCGCCTTGCGCGCGGAGCTTCAGTCCGTCTTCGACGAGCTTTTCGCCATGGGTGGGGTCGAGATCACGTTCCGCCCGGTCGCGCTCTACACCCAGTCGCGGCAGTTTTCGTTCGAGGAGTTGGAGCGGGCGGCTTCCGCCGTTGGAGAAACGGCCCTCGGCGTGCGAACCCGGTCCACGGGCAGCGTCGAGCTCAATCCGCCCAAGACGAAGGGATGGGACGACCCCTCGGACTGCGATCTGGTCACGCTCGTCACGACCTGAATCTGCGGTAGCATTGCATCTCCGCCGCTCGACGTGCGTTCGGGTCGTGGCCCCGACCAGGCCACACCTTTTCGACGGCAAAAGGTAAACGAAGGGAATACCGAACATGGCCGAGTTGCCTCTGATGCTGGGTGCGGCATTCGCCCTCGGAATCGCCGCCAAGCTCGTTGGGTTGCCGCCCCTGGTCGGTTTTCTCGTGGCCGGTTTCGCACTCAACGCCGGCGGAGTGCAAAGCACTCCCGTGCTCGAGGTGGTCGCCGACCTCGGCGTGACCCTTCTGCTCTTCACGATTGGTCTCAAGCTCCGCGTTCAGACGCTCCTGAGGCCGTCAGTATGGGCGGGCGCCAGCCTTCACATGGCGCTCTTCGTCGTCTTGTTCGGCGCCTTCTTTTACGGGCTCGGTTCCGTGTCCACGCTGGGAATCGATCTGCGAACCGCGGCCCTGGTTGCCTTCGCGCTGAGCTTCTCGAGCACCGTGTTCGCGGTCAAGGCATTCGAAGCGCAGGGTCAAGCGGGGTCACTCTATGCGCGCACCGCGATCGGAATGCTGATCGTTCAAGACCTGGTCGCGGTTGTCTTCCTGGCGGTGTCCAAGGGGCAAGCGCCATCCATCTGGGCCGTTGCACTGCTGGGCCTCATTCCGGGCCGCCTTCTGCTGAGGTGGTTGATGGACCGCAGCGGCCACGGGGAGCTGCTGGTGCTGCTCGGCCTGGTGATGGCGTTTCACGGCTATGCGCTCTTCGAAGCGCTGAACCTGAAGGGCGATCTCGGCGCGCTCGTCCTCGGAATGCTCGTCGCAAGCCACCCCAAAGCTCGGGAGATGGCCGACTCCCTCATGGGCTTCAAAGACATCTTCCTCGTGGGCTTCTTCCTCAGCATTGGCCTGGGAGGCGCGCCGAGTATCTCGGATTTCGCGGTCGCCCTGGGACTCGTCAGTCTGATCCCGATCAAGGTGCTCCTCTACTTCGCGGTGCTCACGCGCTTCCGGCTTCGCGCACGGACGGCCACCATGACTTCGCTCGGGCTCGCAAATTACAGCGAGTTCGGGCTCATCGTCGGGATGCTCGGGGTCAAAATGGGATGGATCACCAGCTCCTGGCTGTCGACGATCGCGGTGTCGGTCGCGTTGACGTTCATCGCCTCGGCACCGCTCAATGCTCGCGCCGTTCGAATCTACGACCGATGGCGTGCGCTCCTGACTCGTTTCGAGACGGTCAAGCGACTCCCCGAGGACGATCCCATTCACGTTGGAAACGTCGAAGTCGTCATCTTCGGCATGGGACGCGTGGGTTCGGGCGCCTACGATGCCCTCGCAGAAGAGCTCGGAGACAAGCTCATCGGAGTGGATAACGATGGGCCAACCGTCGACCGACACATCGAAGCGGGTCGCCGCGTCATGCGCGGTGACCCCACCGACCTCGATTTTTGGGAGAGGCTCGTCTTCGAAGGCAACATTCGTGTCGCCATGCTGGCGCTTCCGAATCAAGCGGCGCACCTCACGGCGCTCGCCGAGATCCGCAAGCGCAAGGCGCAGGACATCGCCGTGACAGCGATCGCAACCCACGACGATCAGGTCGAGGAGCTACGCCGCAATGGCGCCAGTTCAGCGTTCAACCTGTATGCAAACGCAGGACAGGGCTATGCGGATCTCGTGAGAGAAGCCGTCGATTGAGTCGATGGACGACGCGCCGTGGCGTATCGGGCTCCGAAGGCATCCTCAGGGCTTCCAGTCTTCGAGGTGGCCGACGACGCGATCGTACGGCGTCACGCTGTCCACGTGAATCTCGTTGCCCACGTCGTCGTAGCCGTGGCCCATGATCATTTCGTCCCTCGGGATCTTTCGCTCTTGGGCAAACCGCTTCAGCTTGGCGATGATGCTGGGCATGTCCTTGCGGGGCCCCGAGGGTGGCCGGGAGAGCTTCGCCTGGTTCGCGACGAGCCCAAGAGATCGGATGGTCGCTCGAATGACGGATTCGCGAGGCCATTCGAGCCCATTGGGCTCTGCAAGCGATCGTGCGCACTTGCCTCCGCCGGCGCCCTGCGACATCACCGAGGCCGAAGGGGGCACGATGCCGAAGCGAACGACGAACGCACTGATTCTCCTGGCCGTGATGGCCGGATGCGAGGCAGGTACGATGAACACGAAGCCCGACACCGAAACCGAAGCGAGCGAGACGACCACCGCGGTCACGGCTCCGGCCGAGCTTCACGTCGAGGTGTTTTACCGGGAGAGGATGCTGCTTCCGCCGACGGCGATCCTCGAGGTCACGCTCGAAGACAGCGCCAAGATGGATGTCGCCGCCGAACAGATCGCCAAGACCTCCATGACCCTGCACACCGCGCCGCCGTACCGGGTCACGCTCGAGTACGATGCATCGAAGCTTCACCGCCGGGGGCGCTACGGCGTTCGCGCACGCATCGAGAACGAGGGCCGGCTGATGTTCACGAGCACCCAGTTCAATCCGGCCTTCGGCGAGGAGGGAGCGTTCGGTGGGTCGCCGCACGACCCGGTGAAGGTCTTGGTCCAACGGGTCTCGGGCGCGCCGCGCACCGGCGCTGCGTCGATCACCGGCACGCGCTGGGTGCTTCGGACCCTCCGCGGCAAAGAGGCCGGCGTCGGTGCAGGAGGCAAGGCGCCGTTCTTCACGCTCCAAGGTGCCGAGCCACGCGTGTCCGGCTTCGCTGGCTGCAACCAGTTCACCGGCGGTTATCAGCTCGAGCCCGGCAAGCTCTCCTTCTCTCAACTGGCGATGACGATGAAGGCCTGTCTCGAGGGAATGGACCTCGAGCGCGAGGTCGCCAAGGTCCTCGAGGAGACGCGCACCTTCCAACTCTCCGGCAACCGCCTCGAGCTCCACGCCGAAGACGGCACCCCCCTAGCCACCCTCCAAGCCGAGTAGGGGACAGGCTCGCCCCCCAAAACCGTCGTGATTCCGATTGCTTGCAAGCCCTAGTGCGAATTTATGCAGCCGGTCGCGGCTCCAGCGCACCGAGCCCCCGTGGTAAGAGCCCCTTATGACCGGCTCCCTCGTTCAGCTCGATATCGACGGCTCTGTGGCCACCCTCCGGATGGACGACGGCAAGCGCAACGCGTTCTCGCCCGCGATGCTCGACGAAGTCTACGCCGCCCTCGAGCAGGTTGAGCGTGAACGCGCCGCTCTCGTCATCACCGGGCGAGAGGGCGTGCTGTCCGCCGGGTTCGACCTGAAGGTGATGAAGTCGGGCGGGGTGCAGACCTTGAAGATGCTCAAGGGCGGCTACGGTCTGACCGCTCGCCTTCTTTCCTTTCCGACGCCGGTCGTCATCGCATCTCCTGGGCACGCCTACGCGATGGGCGCCTTCATGCTCCTCTCCGGTGATTACCGCTTCGGCATTCCGGGCCCGTACACGTACGTGGCCAACGAGGTCGCGATTGGTCTTCCCATGCCGCGCGTGGCCTGCGAAGTCTTGCGCTTGCGTCTCAATCCGGCCGCCCGCGAGCGCGCCGTGACGCTCTCCGAGGAGTTCACACCCGAGCAAGCCCTCGAGGTCGGTTTCATCGACGCCCTGGTGCCGGCAGACGAGCTCCTCGACGCGGCACACACCAAGGCTACGGCGTTGCTCGAGCTCGACCCCGAGTCCCATGCGCTCACCAAGAAACGCCTTCGCGCCGACACACTGCGGAACATTCGCAATCAGCTCCCCCTGGACCTCCGGGATGCTGTGGTCCTTGGCGCCAAGCGAGTCGCCAAGGCCAAGCTTGGTCGTTGACGCAATCGTCCGCGCGAAGCTCCAATCCTGTTCGACAAGCCCCGAATTGGGCGGCATGGTGACGCCTATGACGACCAAGTGGGTGTACACGCTCGATGAGATCGATCAGGCGGAAGCGGCGGTTGGTGGCGATTGGGACCGCGTCCGTGGACTGCTCGGCGGCAAGGGCGCCAACCTCGGCGAGATGAACCGGCTCGGCGTTCCGGTGCCTCCTGGGTTCACGATCACCACGGAGGCGTGCAACAGCTACCTGGAGCAAGGTCGCGCGTTTCCGTCGGAGCTGTGGGACCAGGCGCTAGCCGCGCTTCGCACCATGGAAGAAAAGACGGGCAAGAAGTTCGGTGACCCCTCGAACCCACTGCTCGTCTCCTGCCGATCCGGAGCCAAGTTTTCGATGCCGGGAATGATGGATACCGTGCTCGACATCGGCCTCAACGACGAGGTGACCGAAGGCATGATCAAGCTCACCGGCAACGAGCGCTTCGCCTTCGACTCCTACCGGCGACTGATTCAGATGTTCGGGACCGTCGTCCTCGGGGTACGGGATGAGCCTTTCGAAGACGTGCTTGCGAGCTACCGTGACCAGCGCGGCGTCAGCAGCGATGCGGACCTCAGCGGTGACGACTTCCGCGCCATCGTCGAGAGCTTCAAGGCCATCGTTCGCCGTAGCGCCCGCATCGAGTTTCCCGAGAATGCCGAGGACCAGCTCCAGATGGCGATCAAGGCCGTCTTCGACAGCTGGAACGGCAAGCGCGCGCGTGACTATCGGCAGGCCGCTGGCATCGCGCACGACCTCGGCACCGGCGTCAACGTCATCACCATGGTGTATGGCAACCTCGGTGAAGGGTCGGCGACCGGAGTCGCGATGTCGCGCAACGCAACCACCGGAGAGAACGTTCTCGAAGGCGACTACCTGACCGACGCGCAGGGCGAGGACGTGGTCGCCGGAACACGGCCCACCAAGCCGCTCCACGAGCTCAAAGCGGAGATGCCCGAGGTCTACGCGCAGTTCGAGGGCATCGCGCAAAGGCTCGAGCGGCACTACCGCGACATGCAGGACATGGAGTTCACCGTGGAGCGTGGCGAGCTCTGGATCCTTCAGACGCGAGTGGGGAAGCGAACTGCGCAGGCCGCGGTGCGCATCGCCGTCGACCTCGCCGAGGACGGGCTGATCAGCCAAGAGGAAGCCGTGTTGCGGGTTGCGCCGGAGCAGATCGAGTTCTTCCTCCATCCTCAGTTCTCGGCGGCCGAGAAGGCGAAGCACAAAGTCCTGGCCTCGGGATTGAACGTATCACCCGGCGCAGCGACCGGGGTCGTCGCCTTCGATCCCGATCTCGCGGAGCGATGGGCCAAAGAAAGCGGACGCGACGTTTTGCTGGTGCGCCCCGAAACCAAACCCGACGATGTCCACGGCATGCTCGCGGCGCGCGGCATCCTCACGAGCAGCGGCGGCCGCACGAGCCATGCCGCGCTGGTCGCCCGTCAGTTCGGAAAGCCCGCAGTGGTCGGGGCGCAGGACCTTCACATCGACCTCGGCAGGCGCTCCATGGCAGTAGGCCAGCAGACGATTCACGAGGGTGACTGGCTGTCGATCGATGGAACGACCGGCGAGGTATTTGTCGGTCAGCTCGACACCGTGGTCCCGGACATGGAAGACGAGTGGTTGGCGCGGCTCATGAGTTGGGCCGACGAGTTCCGACGCCTCGGCGTGCGTGCCAATGCCGACTATCCCGAAGACGCCATCCGCGCTCGGAAGTACGGTGCCGAGGGGATTGGCTTGTGCCGCACCGAGCACATGTTCTTCGAGCCGGAGCGACTGCCTACGGTGCAGCGAATGATCACGACTCGGTCCCCCGCGGAGCGTCGCGAGGCGGTCGACGCATTGCTTCCCTACCAACGTGAGGATTTCGCCGGCCTCTTCAGAGCCATGGATGGGCTGCCGGTCATCATCCGGCTGATCGATCCACCGCTTCACGAGTTCTTGCCCGGCTTCGAAGAGCTGACCCGGGAGCTCGCGGATCTTCAGATCCGAATCACCAATGCGCGGACGCTCAACGAGGTCGAAGAGATCACCGGCAAGCTCTCCGAGACCCAGTCGATGCTCGATCGGGTCGGATCGCTGCGAGAGTCGAACCCGATGCTTGGACTGCGCGGCGTGCGCCTCGGAATCCTCATTCCTGAGCTCACACGAATGCAGGTGCGAGCGGTGTTCGAGGCGGCCTGCGAGGTGACGCGCGAGGGCGGCAAGGCGATTCCCGAGATCATGATTCCGCTCACCAGTCACGTGAACGAGCTCCGCCGCCAGCGTGAGGTGCTCGAAGCTGAGGCGCGGGAGGTAATGGATGAGCAAGGTGTCGAAGTCAGCTACCAGTTTGGCACGATGATCGAAGTGCCCCGCGCTGCGCTCACCGCCGATCAGATCGCCGAATATGCGGAATTCCTCTCCTTCGGAACCAACGACCTGACACAAACCACGTTCGCCATGAGTCGCGACGACGCCGAGTCTGGCTTCTTGGTTCGCTATCTCAGCGAGGGCATCTTGCCCGCCAACCCGTTCGCAACGCTCGATGAAGACGGCGTTGGCAAGATCATGAGCCTCGCGGTTGGTGAAGCGCGCAAGACTCGCCCCAACATCGAAACCGGAGTCTGCGGCGAACATGGAGGCGACCCTGCTTCGATCGCCATCTGCGACCGGCTCGGCCTCGACTACGTGAGCTGCTCTCCCTACCGAGTCCCCATCGCGCGCCTCTCCGCGGCCCAATCGGCCCTGCGTTCACGGGGCTAGCGACTCCGGGAGAGAGCCGACCGTGCCGGTCCTCGCCACCAACGAAGGACTTTCTTCGATCTTTTTCGGTGAAGTAGTGCCAAAGTTCCTGTTCCGGGAGGGCCTCGCGTGGTAGTGCAGACCGCACGCAAGAGAGCCCCATGAGTGCCCCGCAGCGCACCCGTCTGTCCGAGCACACCGTCGAAATCGTCAGCGACGCGGGCGAAGGTGCGCAAAAAGCCGCCATCGCGTTTGCCCAACTCTGCGCGAAGTCGGGCAACGGGCTGTGGACCGTCGAGATCATCCCTTCCGAGATTCGACCGCCGCCCCATACGACCGGGAGCGCAAGCGGCAATCGCATCCGTTTGGCCGAGCGAAGCCGCGTCACCAACGCCGGCAACCTGGCGAACGTCGTTCTCGCCTTCAATGAGATGGCTCTGCTCTCGAGGCTTCAGGCTGGGAGCCTTGCCGAGGATGCTCTGATCTTGATCGACGACCAGTGGGCGACGCATGAGGTCGAGGCGTATCGAGCGTCCTACCGGGCCGTGCTCGACCAGGCGCGCGCGCGAGGAGCCACGATCCTCGAGATCCCCCTCGAAAAGGAAACGCTGCGCTACGTCGAAGACGCCCAGCGCGGCAAGAACATGTTTGCCCTCGGCCTCTTGTGCGCTCTCTACAGCAAGGATCCCGGCCTTCTCGAAGAGGTGATTCGGGGGATCTTCAAAGGCAAGAGCGACGAGGTGATCGACATCGCCATCAAGCTCGCGAACGCTGGCTATCGATACGGCGTCGAGAGCTTCGAGCAATCTTTCGAGATACCGGCTTCGCCGAGTGACGTCCCGAAAGTGGCGATGAACGGAAACACCGCGCTGGCACTCGGCGCAATCGCAGCGGGCTTCGAGCTCTGTTCCATGTATCCGATTACGCCGGCGACCTCGGCGTCCCATGCGTTGTCCGAGCTCTTCGAGGAATTCGGGGGGTTCGTGCATCAGGCCGAGGACGAGATCGCCGCGATAGGAGTCGCACTCGGCGCATCCTACGCGGGAAAAACGGCGTTGACGATCACATCGGGCCCGGGCATGGCCTTGAAGACCGAGTTCCAAGGGCTGGCGGTGATGACCGAAACGCCGCTCGTGATTGTCGACGTGCAGCGCGGCGGACCCAGCACCGGGCTTCCAACGAAGATTGAGCAGTCGGACCTGCTCCATGCGCTTTATGGCGCGCCGGGCGATGCACCCAAGGTGGTGGTCGCCCCAAGCACCATCGAAGAATGTTACTACATCCTGGCTGTCGCACGGAGACTTGCAGAGGAGCTCCGCATGCTGGTGGTCGTGCTTTCGGACGCCAACCTCGCCACCGGACAGCAGCTCTTCGATCGCCCCGACATCTCCAAGACGCCGGAGCGTCCGCCGCTCGACCTCAGTCCGGTGCCGCCCGGAGCGTTGCCCTACGACTGGGATCCCACGACGGGTCTTTCGCAGCGGCTGATTCCGGGTCAGCCCGGCGGAATGGGCGTGACGACCTCGCTCAACCACGACCGCAACGGAAAGGCCTGCTACGACGCCGAGCGGAACCAACGCGGCCACAAAATGCGTAGTCGCAAGCTCGCCGCCGGGCAGCAAACCCTCCGCCCGCCGGAGGTCCACGGAGGACCCGAAGGCGACCTCCTGCTCGTTGGGTGGGGCAGCACGCGCGGAGCGATCGAGGAGGCAGTCGACCTCGCTCGCGCCCAAGGGCTCGACGTGTCGTCGGTCCACATTCAGTTCCTAAGCCCACTGCCTCCGGGGCTGCGGGACATCTTCGCCGAATTCCGGCGAGTGATCACGGTCGAGCTCAACTACAGCGACGATTGGGACGACCCGCTGATCACCTCCGAAAACAGGCGCTACGGCCAGCTTGCGTGGGTACTCCGCGCCGCCACCCTGATGGACATCGACTGCTTCGCCGAGGTTCCAGGTCGACCGTTCATGCCGGTGGAGATCCTCGACGAGGCGAAACGCATTCTCGGTAATGAGCCTGCAGTCGAGAGCCGCGCGGACTCGTCCCGTACCGTCGAGGGAGTGACCCGATGATATCGATACTTGCCGAAGAAAGCCTGCGCGAGGTCTGCGCGATCGAACAGCACTCGCTCGACGAGTACGAGTCCGAGATGCCTCGCTGGTGCAAGGGTTGCGGGGATCATGGAGTGCTTGCTGCGCTTCAGCGCGTTCTGCGCACGAACAACCTCGAGCCGGAGAACGTCGTTTCGGTTTCCGGCATCGGTTGTTCGAGTCGCCTCCCCCACTACCTCAACACGTACGGGTTTCATGGTATTCACGGCCGTGCGCTCCCGATCTCGACTGGTGTGCGCCTCGCGCGTCCCGAGCTTCCCGTCATCACGATCATGGGTGACGGCGACTGTTTCAGCATCGGAGGCAATCACTGGCTGCATGCCATCCGCTACAACATCAATGCCGTCGTGTTGGTGCTCGACAACGAGGTCTATGCCCTCACGAAGATGCAGGCATCGCCCACGACCCCGGATGGCTGGAAGACCAACACGACCCCCCATGGCACCTACCTTCATCCGCTGAATCCCCTGAGCGCAGTCATGGGAATGACGAACGTCTCGTTCGTGGCGCAGACCGCTACCTGGCTTCCTGCCCATCTCGACGAGACTATCGAAAAGGCCTGGGAGCACCACGGTCTTTCCTTCGTTCGCATCCTTCAGCGTTGCCCCGTGTTCATGCCCAAGGCGTTCGGTGAGGGCGGTTTGAACTTTCCGGTTGTCTTTCTGGAGCACGAGGACGGTATTCCGGTGCATCCGTTGTTGCGGAAGCGCGGTGAGGTGCAGGCACACGATCACCGCGACATCAACGAGGCTCAGCGGGTTGCGGTGAGTGTCGATCCAGCGCCGATGGGCCTCGTCTACCAAAACCCCGATGTTCCGGCCTACGAAGACATCCGATGGCAGCGCAAGGACCGGCCGGACCGCAAGACCTTCCTCGAACGTCTCGACGCTGCCATGGACCGCTACACCGTCACTTGAAGCGAAACTCAGTCATGACCGAGCCCACCCTCCAATCCGTCGAAGCCGTGTGGCAACGCAACCGCGCCGCCCTGGGCGAAGCGCTCGAGGAGGCCATCGTCGAACTACAGGGCCTCGTGAAGCTGGACGAATACCATCGTCACGGGCACGATCCTGGCGAGCTTGAACGATCTCTCGGGCCGCTTGGTTCTACCAGCCTCGATCTAGGCTCGCTGTCCAAGCTGCTCGGCGAAAGCCCGCGCGCGATGGCGCCCGATCGCCTAGCCCGGATCGAGGGACTCATCCCGACACTCACCGAGGTCAAGACGACCTGGGCAAGTACAGCGTTCGACCGCGCTTTAATCGACATCGACCAGAGCGAAAGCGAAATTCTCGAGCATGCCGAGGCGTACCTCAACCACCTTGCTGACGTGTTTCGCGCGCTCCGCATCACCCAACTCGAGATTCGAGCGAAGTACGATGCGGGGATCCATGATGCGCTGTTCGCTGATTTCGATTGGCGTAAGCTTGGCCCCGGAGAGCTTCACTCGTCACCTCCCTTCGTCCTCGTGGCGCGCCTCGACGGCGCCCAGGGTCCTCGGCTGCGCAAGGTGATGTCGCTTCTCGAGACCGGGATGCCGATCAAAGTCGTCGCTCTTCGCTCGAGCCTGCGGGAGACGCACCAGGGACCGGCGGCGCTGCTCGTGCCCCCGAGGCTCACCGTGGAAACGCTGCCGCTCGGGATGCGCGGTGTCTACTTCGTCCAAACCTGTGCGGCCGTGGACGGTTTCGAGGATCGCTTGTCTGCGAGTCTCGGCGCACCGAGGCCGGTGGTGATTTCCATTCTCTGCGAGCGAGAGGGCGAGACGACAGAGTCCTTTCGGAGCCGCGCGAAGCGGGCGATTCGTGCCCGAGCATTTCCGATGTGCGTCTACGATCCGGATCGGGATTCTCGCTTCGTCCTGTGCTTCGATCTCTCGGGCAATCCGTCGGTCGAATCGCCGTGGACGACCGAAACGCTTTCCGGCCTCGACTCGGAAGGAAACCCCGCGGAGATGAGTGAGCCGTTCACCGTGGCCCATTTCGCGGCCGCGGAGCCCGAGTTCGCGGCTGATCTCACCCCACCACCCGAAAGTGCCGATTCCCTGGTCCAGCTAACCGACTACTTGGCGTTGTCTCATCGGCAGCGGCTCGGGAAGCTTCCATTCATCCGAGTGTCAGGTGAGGACGGAAGCCGCGTTCGCAAGGTCGTTTCGACCGATCTCGCCGGGCAGTGCGCCGAACGCCTACACCTGTGGCGAACCCTTCAGGAGCTTGCCGGGGTGGACAACCCGTACCTCGACCGGCAGCGCGTCGCGCTCGACAAGGAGCTGAGTGGCCATCAGGCCGAGCAGCTCGCGAGCTTGCGAAAGGACTTGGAGCAGGACGCTGCGGAGCGAGAGCGTGCCGCCATCGCGACCACCGTACGCAAACTCGTGGCCCGCTTAACGGGAGTGGATCCGAGGGGCAACTGAGCAGACCATGCTATTCGTCACTGCAGTCGGCGCCATTTCGGGCCTCACGATCCTCCTCGCGACCGCCTTGGTTCTGGCGAACAAGAAGCTCTA
>CBDUCC010000046.1:0-15336 GCA_965365555.1 uncultured Myxococcales bacterium
AAAGCGTACAGCGGCTGTCGAAGAGTGGCGTGATGAGCCCCGCTTCGACCCACGCGGACAGCTCGGCAAGCCGTTCCGGCGTCGGCTTGGCTATGAACACCGCCACGCGACGCGACGAAAAAGCGCCGCGGAACATCCAGAGGAGAGGCCGCAGGAGAGGCCATAGCCACGGATCGTCCGTGGGGCCGCCGACGACTACATAGGTGCCCTTGGGCTTCACGGCGTGCAGAGCGCGAGACATCGGGATGTTACCCGCGACGTCGATGCACACGTCGTAGGGCGTGTCCGCCGCGGTGAAGTCTTGCGAGTCGGCGTCGACGACGGTCTCCGCGCCGAGCGAGTACGCCCGCTCGGCGTGATGCGCACGCGCCACTGCGGTGACGCGCGCGCCGACCGCCTTGGCCAGCTGCACCACGTAGCTCCCAACGCTCCCAGATCCGCCGTTGACCACGACTCGATCGCCCGGTTCGATGCGTCCCTCATCGACAACCGCTTGCCAGGCCGTAAGCGCAGCCACGGGCAATGAGCCCGACTCGACGAGGGGGACGTTCGTCGGAGCCTGTGCAAGCTTGTCGGCCTGGGTGACCACCTCGTCCGACCACGCCTCACCCAACGTGAGCTCTCCAAGCACGGGATCACCCAACTTCCATGCGGTGACCCCCTCCCCGACGGCGCTGACGATCCCGGCTACGTCCTGACCGATCCCGAAGGTTCGCGGCGCCCTCAGCCCGAGCGCCAGCCGCATGATGTACGGCGTGCCTGACATCACGAGCCAGTCACCCTTGTTGACCGATGACCCGTGCACCCGAATCCGCACTTCGCCCGGACCTGGCTCCGGCACGGGCACCTCGCGGAGCGTCACGACCCTCGCCGGCCCATAGCGATCGCGTCCAACTTGGCGCATCGAGACCCACGCTAACGCGTCCGGCTCCGGTGTCGAGCACCGGCTCGATTCCATCCGAGTCACGGCGACCTCAGCCGTCCTCAAAACCCAAAACGCTGACCAAAAGACGTTGTTTTTGAGCTATACTCGGGAGCCCATGAAGACCGCGTTGCTCCGTTTCCTTCCGGTCGCCTTCCTGCTCTGCGCCGCCCTGTGCCTCCCGGGCACGACGACGACGACCAAAGCCGAGCAGACCTACACGCTCCGCATTGCCACGCTCGCGCCCGCCGGCTCGTCCTGGATGAAGATCGTCAACGCCTGGAACAAGACGCTTCAAGAAAAGACGAAAGGCCGGCTGAAGATCCAGGTCTATCCGGGAGGGTCTCAAGGCGACGAGCGTGACTTCGTGAGAAAGATGCGCGTCGGTCAGCTCGACGCAGGGATCATGACGATGACGGGCATGAGCATGATCGTGCGATCGATGATCGTTCTCGTGCTGCCGGGCTTCCTCGACACGTACGAAGAGCTCGACCGAGTGCGAGGCACGATGGCGCCGCAGTTCGAGGCCATGTTCGAGAAGGAAGGCTTCAAGCTCGTTGGCTGGGGCGACGCAGGATTGAATCGCCTCTTCGCTGCAAAGCCCTTCCGGTCGCCGTCCGACCTGAAAGCTTTGCGGCCCTGGGTGTGGAAAGACGAGCTGGTGTTCGTGGAGCTCTACGACGTCATCGGCGCAAGCGCGGTTCGACTCGGCGTACCGGAAGTCTACCCGGCGCTCCAAACGCGGATGATCGACATGGTTTCCTCCTCGGCGCTCACCGCCGTCGCGCTCCAATGGTACACCCGGGTGAAGTACATGACCGGCTGGAACTCTGCGATCATCGCGGGCGGCACGTTGATGCGCAAAGACAAATACGATGCACTCCCGCCTGACCTTCAGGAAGCCTTCGATTCGACATCCGCGCGCGCGCATGAGCTGATCAACAAGACGATCCGAAAGGACGACCAGAAGGCGTACGACGTGATCGTCAAAAAGGGCATCCAAGTCGTCGACCCGGGCGATGCGAAGGCCGAATGGGACGCCGCCTACGCCAAGGTCCGCGAGAACTTCACCGGGCGCCTGTTTTCGAAGAGCCTGCTCGACGCGGTGACCGAGGCAGCCAAACCTTGACTGCGCTCGATCCTCGAGTCGCTTCGAAAGAGTGTGGACCCACGGCCCGTGGGCGCTGAGACGGGCGCGGACGCGAGCTAGGTCACGAACTCCGCCACCGGGCCCTCGAGAAGGAACGGGTGAAGTTGTTCGAGCCGTTGCTTGGTGAAGCCGGTCCGGCCGATGCCGAGGTAGAGCCCGGGGCCGGCTCGGCGGATCTCGTCGAACATGGTGTGAAGCAGCGCGCCGCCGGGACCGCCACGCCGAAAGCTGTTGAAGTCGGCGTACTCGAGATGAAAGCTCGGGTTCGGGTCGCCGGGAATTTTCGAGGATCCGATGCAAGTCTTCATGCGTGCCGCGCGTTTGATGCCCCGCGGCGTCATGAAGCTGTTGTAGCCGTGCCCCTCGTTCGGCCCAGTCGGCTCGAATGCCTTGCACAGCCAGCGGCCCTTGATGTTGAGCACGACCTGTGCGGCGATGAAGGCACGCCCGCTCCCCTGTTCGAGGAGCGTGGCGGCATATTCGCCATGCATCTCCTCGAAGGGCGGCGGGGCGAGCCTGCGGTAAAGCGAGAGGAGCTCATCGAGCGTCATGAACCGTAGCTGCATCGCCGTGACGGCGGCTTCGGTCGTCAGGGTTTCCTTCGACGTCTGCATCGGTCGAAGCCTGCCTCGCGACGGGTCTCCACGCCAGCGCGAGTGGAACACGAAGCGAAGCAGGTTCCTCTCTTGGACAGGGCAACAAGGTCCGTTTTTTCGGCCGCTGCTGAGCCAGCAGGCACAATCACGGCATGGTCAAAACTACTCCTTCGGCTCCGCTACGGCCCCTGATTCTTCTTGTTCTTTCCGCGGCGCTTCTGCTCTCGCCCGAGGCCGAGGTGTTCGGACAGAAAGACCCATCGGGAGAAGGCACGCAAGCCGAGACCACCAAGACGATGGCGCAGGATGCTCTGGAGATGGTCGAAGATCTGAAAGCGCGGCGCGCGGAACTCGACGAGCTGCGCGCAGAGTTGAACCAAGCCGGGGACATGGCGGCGGCGGCGCCCGTGCGCAAAGAGCTGTCCGAGCGTCGATCCCGCTATCGACGGTCGCTCGCGAGCCTAGTGGAGCTCATCGAGACCGGGGACGATGCTGGCGCCGAGATCGCGTCCGCTCGCGCGGCGGCCCGCGAGCTCGTCGAACAAGACGGGAAGTCCATGCGGGGAAGGTTGGATTCGCTCTCCCTCGAAGCGGTCGACCAGCTAGAGCTGATCGCGACAGCAGACACCGAAGAAGCGAGACAAGCCCGTCGGGCCTTCAGCGAGCTGCTCATCCAGGGGAATCGGCTCCTCGAGTACTTCGATTCGAACATCGATCAACGCTCGGCGCTCGGCGAAGATGTCGGAGCCGTTACCGAGCATCTGAGAGAAAGACTCCAGGCTCGTGCCGACGGCTTGGCAGGCTTCCTCCGGGAGACCCGAAAGGACATCGACGCCCTCACCGACCAGCCGGGGTTCGATCAAAACGCAAACGCCCAAGAAGAGCTCGTTTCGCTGAAAGACTACCGCGATGTGCTCGCTGAGAGCCAGCGCCTGACAGTTCGGCTGATGGACAAACACGGGATGGCGACCGCTGAGCTCAGACAGGGCATCATCAGCGCAACGGGCAGGCTCTCACAGGACATCCTCGACAGAGAGGTTGCCGGAGGTCTCATCGAGCAATGGTTCGCGGACGCGGGCGCTTGGTTGCAGAACAACGGAACTGACCTCGTCTTTCGAGGACTCACCTTTCTCCTGATTCTGTTGGGGTTCTGGGTGATCGCGCGGATGGCTCGAGGCGCCGTGCGCCGAGGGCTCGAAGGCTCGAAGCTCGAGGTCTCGAGCCTGGCCCAGGAGTTCTTCGTGAAGAGCACGGGTCGGCTCATCATGCTTATCGGGCTAATCATCGCGATCGCTCAACTAGGCATCGAGATTGGTCCCTTGCTCGCAGGTCTTGGTATCGCGGGTTTCGTAGTCGGTTTCGCGCTGCAAGACACTCTTTCAAACTTTGCTTCAGGCCTGATGATTTTGGTGTACCGACCTTTCGACGTCGGGGACGCCATCGAGGCTGGCGGAGTCATCGGGTCGGTCAACCAGATGAATCTGGTGTCGACCATGATCATGACGTTCGACAACCAGCTGCTGATCGTGCCCAACAACAAGATCTGGGGCGATGTCATTCGCAACATCACGCACCAAGAAATGCGTCGCGTCGACATGACCTTCGGCATTGGATATTCGGACGACATTTCGAAAGCGGAGCGGGTGCTCACCGAAATAGTCACGAGTCACGAAAAGGTTCTGGAAGACCCCGCGCCGATGATTCGTCTTCACGAGCTCGGCGATTCCTCGATTAACTTCGTCGTCCGGCCATGGAGCGCAACGGACGACTACTGGGACGTCTACTGGGACGTGACCCGCGAGGTGAAGCACCGCTTCGACGCGGAGGGTATTTCGATACCATTCCCGCAGCGAGACGTGCACATCTATCAGGACGACGCGAGTCGAGCGCCCGGAGACGAGGCTGAAACCGCGCCCTCCTAGCCTGTCGAGGTCCTGAGTCGCGCCGGTGCGCCGACGAAAGGCCGGGAGCCCGCCGCTCAAGAGGACTCCAAGGGAGTCCCAGACCCTCGCTGACCTCGGCGAGTTGGTCGCCTCCCCCGCGGCCGCTCGAAAAAATGGAGCCCACCTGAGGTCGTCCGATCGGAGCTCGACCTCCTCGGTGGCTGTAGCTCGGAGAGCGCGGGGGGATCGAAACACCTGCGCTTCGGCGTTCGAAAGCGCAGATACTGCGCGCATCTAGCGAGAATTCCTCGGACGTCACCGGTGGGTGCGGCCACGATCGCGCATGGCGCGGACATGGCTCGAACCTTGCCGCCCTCAGTGACTGGGAAACGGTGCAACCGCAGGTGCCGGTGCACGCAGCGAAGCCGCGATTACCCCAGGCTCCTACTCGGCTTCACCGCGGGGCATACTCGTATGCCTGTTCGTCAACGAAGATGGCACCAAGCCCGTTGCGGATCCCAGCTGTGGCTGCGGCCTTGGCCTATCAGACGTGGTCTTCAGGCTCACGTCGATCGACGGCGAGTTCGGTCGTGCGGTGGAGTGAGGACACTCAACTCGAGTCCTGGCTTTGGAGGCTGTGCGGAACTCCATCCTCCGGGTCCTCGTCCTTGCTTCACCGCCGGGGCGAAGATGCTAGGGTCACGGCATGACACGTCTCATCACCGCGCTCGCCGTCCTGCTGCTGACGACCGCCTGCTCCACCAAAGTCGGCCTCTGCGATCGGGCCACCATCCCCGACGACGCCCTCGATACCTGCAAGACGTACTGCGACTCACTCGATCTCGAGTTCGATGGCGTGGTGCTGGTGAAGCGCCATGTCGGGTGCGTCTGCGAGTAGGCGAGGCCAGACACTGGCGTCGTCGTCGTGCCTTCCCTACCGAGATCGCGGCTCAGACTGAAGTCGAAGCGTGTGTCGTCGAGTTGCCAGACGTATTGCTCGAGCGGGCGAAATAGGCGGATGGCGCTCTGGCTCAGGGCGCAAGCCGCTGGATGCGCCATTGGTCACCCTCGCGGACGTACTGAAAGCGGTCGTGAAGGCGATCGGGTTGGCCCTGCCAAAACTCGATCGCAGTCGGCACCACGCGGTAGCCACCCCAGAACGAGGGCAACGGAATCTCTCGATTCGCGAACTTCCGCTTCATTTCATCGAGCTTGATCTCGAGGGCCTTGCGCGAGGTGAGCACGTGCGACTGCTCGGAGACCCAGGCTCCGAGCTGGCTCCCGCGGGGACGGGTGACGAAATACTTCGCAGATTCGATGCTCGAGATCCGCTCGGCAGCTCCATCGATTGCGACCTGCCTCTCGAGCTCGGTCCACCAGAAGAGGAGAGATACGCGGTTGTTCGCCGTGATGTGGTCTGCCTTGCGACTTTCGAGATTCGTGAAGAAGACGAAGCCGTCCTTATCGAAATACTTAAGGAGCACCACGCGGGAGGCCGGAGCGCCGGTGTCGTCGACGGTGCTGAGGGTCATCCCGTTCGGCTCCAGCTCGATTCGGTCGCAGGCCTCCTCAAACCAACGCTGAAACTGCCTGATCGGATCGGGGTTGAGGTGCTCGCGCTCGAGCGGACCGCTAGCGTACTCACGACGGAGCTGATCGATGCGTGGTTCATGGGCCATGCCCACCTGCCCTACCACAGTTCGGGCGAGACCGCTGCACGCAGACCGTACGTCTCAGTGCAAGTCAGACCTGCGCCCTCTTGGCTTGGTTCCGGTCGCTCTGCTTCGGCGTGAGGCAGAACGTCCATGTCTTCCCCCCACCCTCAGCCGGGTTGTGGGCCCGGCACCGGTTCAGGTGGCAACCGATTCGCCAAGCGTGGTCTGCGACGCGTCTTGCAGCTCGCGCCGCGTCGAGACGTTCGATGCCTTCCACCGCATCGATGCGTTCGGCCGCACCGCATCGATCTCGTGCTCCCGATACTCGCTGCCGCTCTGTGGAAGCCGTTGCCGAGCGGCCTGGATATCGTCTTGGTCGAGCCCCCGCTCTCCGTGCACCAGCGCTTCGCGCACAACCTCAGCCGCCGGGGTAAGCTCTTTGGCGATCACAGCCAGCTCGATGTCCGCTTTCGCGGTCGCCCAGCGTTCGGGTTCATCACATCGATCGGCACGGCGGTCGAGATGGTCGATCACGTGCATTGCGGAGAGATCCCGATGGTAGGTCCATCCCTCTTCCCGAGAGCTGCGGATCTCATCGACGCAATCGGGCGTTTCACCCAACGTTTGGCGCAGCCGGCCGACGGGCATCTCGACGCCGTGCCCGGGGGCGGGGTCGAGCCACCGCAAGACGAGCTCGAAGGTGGCCGCCGTCAGGTCCGCCAACGTGGTGCCAAGCGCGTCGACGGAGGCGGCGGGTGAATGGGCTCAGCGCGCGGCGCAGCGGACGCCTCGCTAGGGCCCGAAGACCCTCGGTCAGCACCGCCATACCCAACACAAAGAGTCCCTGGCCGAGGGGAACCCCCGCTCAAGCCCTCCACTCGAGTCGGGGCTGTGAATCCTGCGTAGCGTCCGCCACTCGATGTGGGACAGGCGCCCTGTCATCACACCTTCGCTACTCTCGAATGCTCACAGACACCGTTTCCACGCGGCCCGTGAACTCGGAGTCCTCGAGGCTCTTGAACGTGCTTGCGACTTGGGTGCCTTCATCTTTGCCGACGTCCGCGGTTTCGTCGGCAGAGAACACCGCCGGCTCCGTCTTGTCGATGCGACCCTCGGCGACCTTTTCGCCATCGACGAAGATTGTGGCTAACCCGCCCTTGCCGGCCCCATCACCGTCGTACGCGAAGTCGAGCTTGACCGTCGCGCGCGGACCGCGAATCGGCTTCGGCGCCTGTACCGTATAGGTCTCGAGGCCAAACCAGTTGTAGGTATACGTCGGCTTGCCCTGATCCATGTAGAGTGCCCAGCCACCAAACTTGCCACCCTGCGCGAGGATGACGCCGCGATCCTTTCCTCGAAGCTCCACGTCCGCCTCGATCGTCAGCGAGGTGTTCTTCACGTTGAGGAAGGCGTTCTCCATGATGCCTGCCATGCCGTCCGAGAGCACGAGGGTTTTTCGATCTCCCATGAGGTCTGGGCGCCCGGCCATCTTGGCGTTGAACCGCTCGTACGAGCGGTCGTCGAGCAGGTACACGTTGTTCTTGATCGCCTCCTCGTCAAAAAGTTTCTTCAGCTTCTCGAGCCTCTCCGGATGCTCGGCAGCGAGATCATTGCTCAGGCTGAAGTCGGCGCGTGTGTCGTAGAGTTGCCAGACGTCTTCCTCGAGCGGGTGGAGGGGCTTGCTCCGCCACGGTAGGCTATGCACTACACGCGCCAGCCAACCATCGTGGTAGATCGCGCGGTTCCCGAACATTTCGAAGTACTGGGTCGTATGACGGTCTTCGGCGTCGGCATCGTCCAGGCAATACAGCATACTGACGCCATCCATGGGTCGTTGTTCGACGCCGTTGATGCTGTTCGGAAAAGGCAGCTTCGCCGCCTCGAGGACCGTCGGCGCGACATCGTTTACGTGGTGCCACTGGGATCGGATCTCCCCCTTCGCGCGGAAACCGTTGGGCCAGTGCATGACCATGCCGTTGCGTGTGCCGCCATAGTCGCCAGCATTCTGCTTCGTGTAGGTGAACGGCGTATCGGTAGCCACGGCCCAGGCCGCAGTCATATGTGGAAACGAGTCCGGTCCTCCCCAATCGTCGGCCCGCGCGAGCATGCTGTCGATCGTCTCTACATCGAAGATGCCGTTGAGATGCACCAGCTCGTTGAACGTCCCGGTCAGGCCGCCCTCTGCGCTCGAGCCGTTGTCGCCCATGATGTAGATGAAAAGCGTATCGTCGAGCACGCCAACCTCTTCGACGGCTTCGACCAGTCGGCCGACCTCGTGATCGGTGTGTGCCGCAAACGCCGCGAAGACCTCCATCTGAAGCGCATAGAGCTTTCGCTCCTTGTCGGAGAGCACGTCCCAGTCTTTGATGTCCTCGGGCTTCGGAGCGAGCTTCGTGTTCTCGGGCACGATCCCGAGCTCCTTCTGACGCTGCAGAGTCTGTTCACGCAGTGCGTCCCAGCCTTCGTCGAACTTGCCCCGATACTTTTCGATCCACTCCTTGGGAACGTGATGCGGAGCATGTGTGGCCCCCGTCGCGTAATACATCAGGAACGGCTTCTCGGGCGTCATCGCCTGCTGGAACTTCATCCACTCGATCGCTTGGTCGGTCATGTCGGTGGTGAAGTGATAACCCTCTGTGTCCGGAGGCGTGATTTTGGTGACACCATCGTAGATGAGTGGATCCCACTGGTTGGTTTCGCCGCCGATGAAGCCATAGAACTTCTCGAACCCCTGATGTGTGGGCCATCGGTCGTACGGCCCAGACACCGACACCTCCCACGGAGCAGTCTCGTGCCACTTGCCAAAGGCCCCCGTGTTGTAACCATTCTGACGAAGGATCTCCGCGAACGGCACCACGTCAGGAGGAATCTGCCCTTGGTTGCCTGGAAACGCCGTCGCCACCTCCATGACCGAGCCCACATTGGTCGCGTGGTGATTGCGACCTGACTTGAGCGAGGCGCGAGTCGGAGAGCAGAGCGCCGTCGTGTGGAACTGGTTGAAGCGAACGCCTTGATTGGCGAGCCGTGCGAGCGTCGGTGTCTCGATGAGGCCTCCGAAGGGTGCGGTGGCGCCAAAGCCGATGTCGTCGATCAAGACGACGACGACGTTGGGCGCCCCATCGGGGGCATCTACGACGAAGGGCGGTGGAGCTTTGGCCTTTCGCGCATCGAGCTCCTCGATTGGCGCGTACGAAGGCGGGACGATGGGCAGGATCGTGCGATCGACTTCGCCGTCCGCGCTTGCCCGCCCCCGCTCATCAACCTCGCTAGCCGCCTCTTTTTCGGGCGGCGCCGCGCTCGGAGTCTCTTTGGACGGACAACCCAACACGAGCACGCTGCCAAGTACCGTCGCAATCCACCGCTTCGCATGTCGCGTCCTACCCATGGTCACCTCTTCCTGGACGCGACCCTAGCCGACATTCGACCTGTTGTGTGGAGGAAACTCTCCGCGGCGTCGCGATTCAATCCCAGTGACCCAGCTCACGTGCATGGCGGAATGCCGGGGCATCCTCCACCAGCGAGATCACGGCACGTTGGTCCTCAGCCGCGAGCTCAGTGCGCCAGCGCGAGCTCGCCGCTGCCGGGTCTCGAAAGACAGTGAAATAGCGGTCCGACCACTTGTCCGCCCGTTGCTCTTCGTCTCCCGATGTCATCTGCTCAATCGCGCGTTCGGATTGCTCTGTAAGCGACAGGTCGAAGTGTTCAAATACCTCAGAGGCTACCTCCTTCGGCCTTCGACACAGGTCCTCGTACACGACGAGGATGACTCTCGGGTCGGTGATCGCAAGCTCGAACGCCGGCTGCACATCCAGGCACCAGAGCAATGCTTCTTGTTCCGCTGGGCTGAGGTCGTCGACACGATCAGCGACCCGCTCCCAAAGCTCGGGCGCATCTTCTCGAAGACGCACATGGAGGTACTGCCGGCGCCCGCTAGGCATGAGGCCACGTGCTTGTCCTT
Organism: uncultured Myxococcales bacterium; assembly: GCA_965365555.1. Classification (GTDB taxonomy): domain Bacteria; phylum Myxococcota_A; class Polyangia; order Polyangiales; family Houyiibacteriaceae; genus SG8-38. Next base: position 10,165 of record CBDUCC010000046.1, read on the forward strand.
TGAGAAGCGACGAGACGACCCCGCAGGGATGTCGCATGAGATACACGGTCCGCAGACCGCCGTCCGACACCATTCGGACCATCAAGCTCTCGAGAGTCACGTCCTTGAAGACCAGCGGGGCACCGAGCCGCGGCGTGTAAAGCCGACGATGGACGAACCGGAGGCCGCTCCAAGAGCGCGCCATGGCCCAGGCCGTCTCGCGTCCGAGGGAGCGACAGTTGTGCTTCGGATAGAACGGCGCGCGGAGCACCCTTGGATCCGCGGGGAGCAAGACACGGTAGAGCTGCTCGAGGGTAGCGCCGCTGCCGGCGCCCTGATCGAACTCGCGACGAATGTCCTGGAGCGGCTCTCGGAGACGATGGAACGGCTCGAACCGATAGGCTACCTCCGGATGGGAGTCTACGATCGAGCCGAGCCAAGTAGTACCGGACCGGCCCGTGCCGAAGATGCCAAAGAGAGGATACAAGGTATGGAAGCTGGACTCGAGGAAAGGTGACGCGTCTTCGTGGAGGAAGTCTAGGTCGCGACGGTGCCTCTCTGCAACATCTTGTCGCCCGAGGACCGCATCCACGAGGGCGAAGCCTCCGAGAGCCCTCGAGGTCGGTCGCGGTTTGTGTGTCACCCGGGGATCACAGAGACAGACCTTGAATGCTCGGGCACAGGATGAGTAGTCTCTCGGCTCATCGGCGGAAGGAGCCGCTCGATGGGCAACCAGGAAGTCAAAGCCGAGCTTTCGGCAATGGCTCTGGTGGTCGAGCTCGCGGTGCGCACGCCCGAGCCACGCCGGGAGGACCCATGATGGTGCAAACCCAACACCCGCTACCAGTCTCTGAGCCTGCGGACCGGCGGTCATGCCGCCGCTTCTTTCGACGGACAACGAGGGTCGCTCGCTATCCCCTACAGCTCGCCACCTCGGCCCTGCTCATCGCCGCCTGCTCACGCGCCACCCCGGCGGCGCCGGAGCCAGATGCCGGGCCTGAGCGGCGTGCCCCGGCGGCGCCCGAACCTGCCGGAGCCAAGCTACCTCCGGTCGAGCAGAAGCCCCCGAAGACGATCGACGGAGCGCCCTACTCGCCTCGCGCCGGCGCGACCTACCCGACCGAGCTCTACTGGGGCGAGACGCATCTGCACAGCTCGAATTCCGGCGACGCCGTCGGCGCCGGGAACCGTCTCGGACCCGAAGAGACCATGCGGTTTGCACGCGGCGAAGAGGTGACCGCGTCATCGGGTCAGCGCGTTCGCCTCGACCGGCCCCTCGATTTCGCGGTCCTGACCGACCATGCGGAGGGGCTCGGCGTGATGGTACAGCTCTTGCTCGGCCACGAGGCCCTGATGGCCGACCCGAGAGCGAAACGCTGGCACGACATGATGCTCGAGGGCGGGGAGCAGGCGACGAAGGTCGGGGTCGAGATTCCGAACGCCCTTGCCTCTGGCACGCTTCCGGAGGTGTTCACCGACCCGGATGTCGTCGTGCCGATGATCAAGTCGGTCTGGGCCGAGAACAACGCCGTCGCAGAGCGGTTCAACGAGCCGGGGCGCTTCACGACATTGATCGGCTACGAGTGGACCTCCGTACCAGACGGCAACAATCTCCACCGGAACGTGATTTTTCGGGACGGCGAGGACAGAACGAACCAGATCCTTCCGTTTTCGTCTATGCAAAGCGAAGACCCCGAGAAGCTCTGGGCGTTCCTGTCCGAGTACGAGCGAAAGACCGGCGGGCGGGTCTTGGCGATCCCGCACAACGGCAACCTATCGAACGGCCGAATGTTCGCAACGGTCGACTTCGAAGGGAAGCCGCTCAGCTCCGATTACGCTCGTACCCGAGCTCGATGGGAGCCAGTCTACGAGGTCACGCAGATCAAGGGCGACGGAGAGGCCCATCCGGAGCTTTCCCCGAACGACGAGCTCGCCGGCTATGGCATCACCGGCTGGGACAACGGGAACCTGACGCTGCAGGAGCTCGAGACCTCGGCGATGCGCGCAGGCGAATACGCCCGTGAAGCGCTCAAGCAGGGGCTGCGCCTCGAAGCGGAGCTCGGAACGAACCCCTTCAAGTTCGGAATGCTGGGTTCGACCGACGCCCATACGTCGTTGTCCGCCGTCGAAGAAGACAACTTCCTCGGCAAGCTCACGCCCTATGAGCCGAACCCGGAGCGAGCGACCCACGTGACGAAGGAGCTCAACGGAGTGACTCGCTACGGCTGGATGTACCTCGCCGGAGGGCGCGCCGCCGTGTGGGCCGAAGAGAACAGCCGCAAGGCGATCTGGGACGCACTCGAACGCCGTGAAGTCTACGGGACGACCGGATCTCGAATCCGACTGCGGTTCTTTGGTGGGTGGGACTTCGAGGCTGGGGACGCCCAGGCTCGGGATCCCGCGAGAGTCGGGTATGCCAAGGGCGTGCCGATGGGCGCCGACCTCAGCGAGGCTCCCAAAGATCGCTCGCCACGATTCTTGGTGAGAGCGTCCAAAGATCCTGACGGCGCGAACCTCGACCGCGTGCAGATCGTCAAAGGCTGGCACGACGCCGACGGCTCCCTTCGGGAGCAGGTCTACGACCTCGCCTGGGGAGATGCCGATCGACGCAAGCCGAACGACCAAGGCGTTCTCCCGCCGGTCGGCAACACCGTGGACGTGGCTTCGGCGACCTGGACGAACTCGATCGGTAACCCGGACCTCGCCGCGGTCTGGGAAGACCCGGACTTCGACCCCTCCGAGCGCGCCTTCTACTACGTTCGCGTGGTCGAGATTCCGACCCCCCGGTGGACGGCCTACGACGCCAAGCGCTTCGGCCTCGACCTCCCCAAGGAGATCCCGATGACCACCACGGAGCGCGCATACAGCTCCCCCATCTGGTACACGCCCTAGGCCGGCCTATCGGTGAGGACCAGCCAGCTCCCCGAAGTGCCCATGGCTCAGATCCTCGCGCAATGCGGCGCAATGGAAGTCGTCATTCACGTCTCGATCGACTAGACGCCCCGTCCCACCTGGGCTTTCGCTGGCAGCCCGCCAAGGCGCGTTGTCGCGAACGGGCTGCAATTTCAGGCTCAGCACGGGTATGCTATCGGACGGTTTCCATGCTTCGCTTGATCCTGGATTCAACGGCTGCCCGCCGTGTTCTCGTGGCCAGCTTGGCGGTGCTCTTGGGATGCGGCTCGGCGGGCTCGGGCGGCCCCGGCGAGGGGGAGCAGCCCCCGGCTTCCGTCACGACCTGGGCCCCCGAGGGCGCGCGAACCGTGGGCAGTTTCGACTATGAGGTGATCCCCGAACCCGACGCGTTCCGAACCATGCACGTCGGACCGAACAACTCCGACAACGTCTGGGTCGTGACCGCGCCCGAGCTCGAGCTGGCTTGGGTCGAGGAGACCAGCTTCTACGTCCCGGAGGGACCGACCTACGACAACCTCGGCAATCTCTACTTCAGCCCCCTCTTCCCTCAGGAAGACGTCTCACTGGTCTCACTCGACGCGTCGACGGGCGTGCGCAACTGGGCGATCGAAGGGAACGGCAGCAATGCTGGAAGCGGTGCCATTCTGGTGCTCAACGACCCTGACCGAGTGGGCGAGCAAATCATCTACCACGTGACCTACACCGAAGCGATGGCCCTCCGCCCGGACCAGACGATCCTTTGGCGGACTCCGACCGGCCTCGCGCTTCCACCGGTCGTGCCGGGCGAGCGCTCCACGACTCACTCGTTCGGATTCAACTATCACCCGCAGACCGATTCGTTGGTAGCCGTGATGATGGGTGGCGAGATTCTCGCCTTCGATCGAGCCACTGGCGACCTCCGCGCCAGCGGACAGGTGCCGGGATCGCCTGCGGTGAGCGAGCCGACCAGCCTGCCCCAGTTCGTCATCGACGCGAGCGACGCGCTCACCGACGAGGTGTTTGGCACGACACCCGGCGGCCTCAGTTTCTTCTCCGTGATCATCGATGTGATCTTCGGTGGCGGTTCCGTCGTGACGAACTACTTCGCGATCGATCCGAATGAGGGCGCGATTTACGTCGCAGCGACCGACGAAGACGAGGCGGACGGCACGAGGGACGGCCTCTCCGAGCGCGGTGCCCTATACGCCTTTGAGCTCATGGACGACGGCGGCGGAAGCCTTCAATTCTCGCTCCGCAGCTCGCTCACCTTCGTGGGGGGCACGGGTTCGACGCCGACGGTGAGCGAAGATGGAGCTCGGGTCTACGTCTCGGACAACGTCGGCAACGTCCTAGCCCTCGATCGAGACTTGAACGAGCGCTGGAGCTACAACTTGGGCGCGCCTGCCGCGGCATCGATCGCAGTGTCTCCGGACAACGCAGAGATCTACGCCGTCACCCGAACCGATGTCTTCAAGCTCATCGACGAGGGCGATACCGGCTCACTCGGCTGGATCGCGACGCTCGATGCGTTCCGCGATGATCCCGACATCGAGATCGAGTTTCAGGCTCTGACTCCGACGATCACGGCGAACGGAGTCGCGATCACCGTTGGAGGCGGCCTTCCGGTGCAAGACCGAGAGGTGATGCTGAAGGTCGGTGTTGGGCTACTCGACCGTGTCACAGGGCAGCTTCGAAGCTTTGCGCTGGGCCGAGAAGAGTCGATCGCGGTAACGAGCGTCCGGCCGGACGGTGGCATCTGCACGGCCAACTCGCCGGTTCGTCGTGCCGGAGGACGCGCACTGAATCCCGACCTCGCCGAGCCAATCGTCGGCGGCATCTCCTGCTATGCCCCGGTACGAAACGATCGGCTTGCAAGAGATGCGACCTGCGCCGCGGGTGTCCGCGCTCGCAATGCCGCAACGATCGCGGAGTCATCCACGGCGTCGGCCGAAGCCGACATTCTGCAGATCCGCGTCTTGATCGTGCAAGCGCGGGCTGCAATCGATCGAGCCGACGCGGGCGGCGATCTCGACTCGGGCACAGCGGCGTCGCTCGGACGCATGCTGGAGGATGCCGGGGCCGGTCTATCGCTCTCGAACCTCGACACGGTGGCGAACGCGCTCATTCGAGTATGTAAGACCCTGGACGCCGCCGACCAGATGCCGTGACCTCGCCGTTCTGTTTACGACCTGCGAGCCGTATGCAATGAATGAAAAGATGCATCGGTTCCCGTTCTTACTCTGGCTCGTCATGACCGCCTCGCTCGGACTCTTCGGGTGTACTGACCCCGTTCCCCCTGCA
>CBDUCC010000047.1:0-15292 GCA_965365555.1 uncultured Myxococcales bacterium
CCTGACTCAACGAGAATGACGAGACGGTCCCGCCCGGCTCGACGAGCGACACGCCCGCACGGGGGACACCCGCCGCCTCGCCACCAAGGACCATCGCGCCCACGCCAGGGATCGAGACCAACGCCGAGCTCGGTCCTGCGCCCGCGTGCAGGACGACCTGTGTGACGCGTTGGCTCGCGTTGATCATGTCGAAGATGAACGGGCCCGCATCGGTGGGTAATACGAGGATCTGCCCTTCCCCCACGGTCGCCGCCCGGGTTGCGCCGAGCGCCGAGAGCGAGAAGTCCTCGGTGAAAAGTCGACTGTCCCATTCGAGGGCGTCGAGGAATTCGACCTGCTCGTCAGATGGCGTCGTTCCACCCGCGAGAAGCGCGAAGGTGCCGGACTGAACCATCCCGAACTCGGCTCGCGCGGCCTCCATCGCATTGAACGACACCAGCTCGCACGATCCTGGCTCCACCGCGACTACCTGGAGGAAACCCAGGCTCGCCGAGGGAACGAACGCCGGGGGTGCGGTCACCAAGTCCGTCGTCGGCCCCTCCATCTCGACGCGAATCCTGGTGACGCTGGAAAACGAGACGAACTCGAGGACCGCCTCGAACTGGCCATCGTCGATGGGAAACTCGAGATCTCGAACCGGCTGCTCGCCCTCGGCAATCCCCACTCGAAGTGTCGTCGCGTCGGTCCCGGCCACCGGGTTGCCACCATTCCCATCGACGATCGCCGCTTCGAAGACGAACTGCGTGACGTTGTCGTCGCAGGCAACGACGCTGAGCAATGCAAAGGCAAGGAAGGCCAGGCGGCGAAACACGGCGGGAGGTTGCGCTAGAGCCCCGTGGCAAGCAAGTAGAGGTTCATCGTGTGGTCGCAACGCGTGGACTGGATGGATGAGCTCGCCGTCGCACAGTCGTTGCATGGGGAGCACGGCTTCGCTTGGCTCGATTCGAATCGGAGCGAAGCGCGCGATGGCCGATACTCGTTCTTGTCAGCATGGCCGAGTGATGAGATTCGTGTCGTCTTTGGGGACGAGCGGCCCTTTGCGGCAATGGCACGGATTCAGGACGGCTCCGACGGCCATCGACACGATGGACTGACACCTTCCGAGGTTCCTTCCTGGATCGGCTATGTCGCATACGACGCGTTTTGGTCCGACCCTGCGCGCGGCAAGCCGCGGCTGTCGAGGCAGGCCGACCCCATCATCCTCTTTCGCCGCTACCCCGCACTCCTTGCCATCGACCACGCCGAGGGGCGTGCGTTCGTCGTCGGCGACGATGAGCACTCGTGCCGGCGATTCTTGGAGCGTGTCCGTAGCTGCCCATCATCGGTGGCTCCGCCGCCGGTCGTTGGCCCGGTCCGCGTCGATGATGCTGCGGCACATCGTCGAGCGATCGTGATGGCGCTCGATGAAATCGCCGAAGGCGAGGTGTACGAGGTCAACGTGGCCCGTCGTTGGAGCGCGAGCTTCGAGGGTGACGCACTCGCACTCTGGCAGGCAATGCGCGTTGCGAGCCGGGTGCCACTTGGCCTCTTCTTCGACGGAGGCGACCATGCGGTGCTCGCCTGCACGATGGAGCGATTCATACACTGGGACCGAAAGAGCCGACGCCTCGTCACACGCCCCATCAAGGGGACGATTCGGCGCGAGCCCACCGACGACGGAGCCTCCGAGCGGCTTCGAGCCGACCCGAAAGAACGTGCAGAACACTCGATGATCGTCGATCTCATGCGGAACGACCTCGGCCGAGTCGCCGAGCTGGGGAGCGTGAACGTCGAGGCGCCTTTGGTCGTCGAGCCATTCACCGGCCTCTACCATCTCGTGAGCACCGTGAGCTGCGTGACTCGACCGGACGTCACGCTCGACGGAATCTTGGAAGCGACGTTCCCACCGGGAAGCGTGACCGGCGCCCCCAAGATCCGCGCACTCGAGATCATCGAGGGTCTCGAACCGCACGCCCGCGGGGTGTACTGTGGGGCGATCGGGTTCATCGACCACGAGGGGGGGCTTTCCTTGGCGGTCGCGATCCGGACCGCGACGGTTCGCCGAGGCCAGGTCCATTACTGGGCGGGCGGTGGGATCGTCGAAGCGAGCGATCCGGATAGAGAGCTTGCCGAGACCGAACTGAAAGCCAAAGTCTTCCTAGATGCGATACGCTTCCTACAGGAGAGCAGCAGTGAGTGATCGCATCGACGACATCCTCGATTTCTGGTTCGGAGACCTCGACGATCAGGGTCGTGCCAGCCCGAATCAGCGCAAGCTCTGGTGGCAGAAGAGCGACGAGTTCGACCGAACCATACGAGATCATTTCCTAGACGACTACGAAGCGATCGTGGCTGGGCAGGTGGAGCGCTGGCGAAGCACCCCACGTGGAACCCTCGCCACGATCATCGTGCTGGATCAGTTCTCACGAAACATGTTTCGGGATACGCCGAGGATGTATGCCGCGGATCCCCTCGCCCGGGAGGTTTGCTGCGAGGGCCTCGAGGCGGGCTTCGACGAAGAGCTAGCATTCGACGAGCGCGTGTTCTTCTACATGCCTTTGGAACACAGCGAGAACATCGCCGACCACGAGCTGTGCCGCGAAGCGTTCGGTCGCTTGCGCGCTACCGCGCCCGAATCCCTCGCGGCGGACGCGGACTACTACCTCGACTACGCGCGACGCCATCGCGTGATCGTCGAACAGTTCGGCCGTTATCCGCATCGCAACGTGATCCTCGGACGGGCCTCGACCCACGAAGAGCTCGAGTTCCTGAAGGCACCGGGTTCATCGTTCTGAGAGGCCACCGCCCCTAGCGGCGGTCCAGCTCGGCGAGCCCTGGCAAAGTGCTGCGTCAATGGTGTACCAAGCCTTCTGTGCTGGACCTGCTCGAGATCGTACTGAACCTGGCAATCGCGCTCTTCATCGGAGGCGTGCTCTTCGCCGCAGGCCTCGAAGTGACGTTCGCGCAGGTCTTTCAGCCCATGAAGAACGCGGGGCTAGTGACCCGCACCTTGGTGGCAAACGTGATTCTGGTGCCCTCGATCGTCTACGGCATGAGTCAGCTATACCCGCTCGAGCGACCCTACATGATCGGCCTCTTGCTCTATGGATTCGCCGCAGGAGCGCCGTACACCCCGAAGCTCGTAAACGTGGCCGGCGGGGACGTTCCGAATTCGATCGCAGCGACGATGCTCCTGACGGTCCTCACCATCCTGTACATGCCCCTCGTCTTGCCGACACTGATCCCCGGTACCGAGATCGGGGTCTGGGAGATCGCCAAACCGCTACTCCTGCAGATGTTCGTCCCCCTAGTGATCGGTCTCGCGGTCAGGCACGCAAGTCACTCCTGGGCGGAGCGGCTCCGAAGGCCAGCGAACCTGCTCGTGAATCTTTCCGCGCTCGTCTTTCTCGTGCTCGCAGTGGTGCTGCACTGGGAAGCGCTTGCGGAAACCCTCGGGACCGGCGCCATCAGCTCGGCGGTCGTGCTGACCTTGGTCTCGTTCGGCGTCGGATATCTGCTCGGTCCTGGGCGAATGCGCGGCCGAACGACGCTCGGCCTCACTAACACCGCAAGGAACATCGGCGCCGCCGCAACGATCGCCACTTCGAACTTCCGTGACGAGCCTCGCGTACTCATCATGGTGGCGGTTTGCATGTTCGTCGTCTTCGCGCTCGCGTTCCCCGTATCGAGGCTCTATTTCCGCAAACGGATCGAAATCGCTTAGAGGGTCAGTCGAGCTTCTTCTGGAATCTCAACGACCGCGGCCTCCGCGGCCAATACCGCAGCATCGGATGCGGCGATCCCTTCGGAGCGAGCGCCGCGGCGCAGCTGCTTGAGTCGCTCCTGAAGCATCCGTACTTGGGCTTTGGACTGCGCATACGCGGCTTCGAGCTCCGCAACGAGCGATCGGGCGGTGGCGGCTTCCTCCGACAGCTTGCGATGTCGTTCGAGATTGACTCTCGCTTCGCGGAGGACGGCGCGAGCGCCGTTGAGCTCCGCCATCGTGGAGCGAACCTCCTCGACACGGGGGCCGGCGTAAACCAACGCAGCATTCGCGCGCACGCGGGCGAGATCGGCCTCGCGGGCAAGCAGAACGGGGAGCTCGGCAGTGTTGTCGAGGACTGCGATGAGCTCGCCCTCTTCTATGATATCCCCGCGGTCGAATCGAATCTCTCGCAGTTGACCACCCACTCGGAAGCCCAAGTGGCGATCATCATGCTCGACGATACCCTGAAAGCCTGGGGGGGTTCGCTGCGGGTTGTCACAACCGATCAGGACTACGACAAGAACGAGGATGACATACCGCGCGTCCCGGCCGCTCATCGTCGCGAGCCTAGCAGATGGCAGTTGTGTGGTCCCCTTCGAAAGCTGCTGCAGGATATACTAGGGTGCCGCATCGAGAGGACATCCATGAAATTCCATCTATCGATCTCGCTGATTCTGGTGGCGATGACCGCGGCCAGTTGTTCCAGCGGCGGCTCGGCGCCCGCGAGCGCATCCGGGTCAGAATCTCCGGTGACTCCGCAGGAGGCCGAGACGATCGCGAAGGAAGCGTATGTCTATGCCTATCCGATGCTCGAGAACTACCGGACGATGTACCTGCAGGCGATCGATCGTACCGCTCCCGGATACACGGCCTCGTTCAACGAGCTCGTTCACAAGACAGAGCTCTTGGGGCCGGAGTTCCGCGACGTCGTGCGTCCCAACAACGACACCGTGTACTCGGTCGCCTGGCTCGACTTGAGGGCACAGCCCGTCGTGATCGGCGTTCCTGAGGTCGTCGACCGCTATTACTCGATACAGCTCGTCGACATGTTCACACACAACTTCGGGTACATCGGAACGCGCGGCACCGGAACGGCTGCGGGGAGCTTCCTCGTAGCCGGCCCCGGGTGGCAAGGCACCCAACCCGACGGCATCAACGAGGTGTTCCGGAGCGAGAGCGCGTTCGTGTACTGCATCATCCGCACCGAGGCGAGAGGCCCCGACGACCTCGAAGCCGTACACGGGATTCAACGAGGCTACAGCCTCACCCCGATGAACGTCTTCTTGGGGCGCTCGTCAGTCCCGGCAGTGTCGGGACTCACCTTTCCGCTCTACGACGCCGATCGGGTACGATCGGCGGCCTTCATCGACCTCGTGAATGGCGTGCGCGCACAGTGCGCTGCACCTGAAGAAGCCGATCTACTCGCGAAGTTCTCCCGAATCGGGATCCGGAAGGAAGCCACCGCCGCATCGCTGGGCCTCAGCCCTGAGATTCGTGATGCGGTCGACGCCGGCGTCGGCCAAGCCTTGATTGAGATTCAAGGTGCCGTGGGCGATCTTCGCAGCGTCGAGGGTGTTCGAGTGGCGAGCCGAGACGGCTGGCAAGGAGTGGACGGGCTCTTCGGCGACGGCGCCGAGATGCGCCAGAAGTACTTGGTGCGAGCTGCCGCTGCGATGGTTGGCCTCTACGGAAACGACGTCGAAGAGGCCTACTATCCGATGGCAAGCGCCGACAGCGAGGGTCGGCCCCTCGACGCATCGACTCGGAAGTACACGATCCGCTTCGAACGCGACCAGCTGCCAGCGGTGGATGCGTTCTGGTCGATGACGATGTACAGCCTGCCGGACCAGCTCATGGTGGCAAACCCAATTGCGCGCTACTCGATTGGAGATCGAAGCGACCTTCGCCACGCCGAGGATGGGTCGCTGACGATCTACATCCAGAAGGAGTCACCAGGTGCTGCGAGACAGAGCAACTGGCTCCCCGCCCCGAATGGACCGTTCTCGCTTCAGTTGCGGATGTATCTGCCGAAGCCCGAGGCGCTCGATCCACTCTACCTGCCGCCACCGGCTCGTGGGGGCGAGTGACCGACGGTCACTCCGAGCCCTTCCACTCGGGAAGGGGCTCGCCCTTGCGGACGAACGAAATCGCGTTGGTACCTGAGCGACCCACCATCACTGCCTCGATGAGCGGCGCGTGGACTCGCTTGTCCACGGCATGCCATTGGACGATGAAATTCGCCCCGGAGCCTCCAGATACATCATGCCGTTCGACCAAGAACTCGATGGTCTGAAGCGGCTTCAATTCGATGAGCCGGCTCAACATCCTCTTCGAGAGCTCACCATCGGTATCGTAGTAATCCACCCCGTCGACATAGACCGGTTGATTCGGGTCGACGTTGCGGATGCTCAGCGTCGCTTCGAGCAGGTAGGGTCGGCCACCGTCGTGGTAGATGTGAGAGTAGACGGGAACGTAGACGGCTCGATGGACCACGAATGACGCAGGTTCGACGTCGCCTGCATCGAACGCGTCGAGGTTCGGAGGCGTGTATGCCCGTGCGGGCTTGCTCTCGACCTTCGCTTCGATCGCATCAAGCCGCTGCTCGGTACTGGTTCGGCTCTTCGTGTAGACGAAGGCCATGAAAGCAATGGCGAGAAGGATGAGGATGCGTACTCCGTGCTCCATCAACCAAAGCAGCCACTCCGGGTATTCCTGTTTGCCGCTCACCGGGCTCCCTTGCGATCCTTCGAACCATGGTATCGCACCGATCGCCGAGCGGGCGCAAGCCCTTCCGGGCGACGCTTGAGAGGCGGCCCATGCGTGTTATGAGGAGACTCGATCCCGGGTCGTCTAAGGGCAGGACAACAGGCTTTGGACCTGTGAATGGTGGTTCGAATCCACCCCCGGGAACCGATGTCCATCATGCGCACCCACACGATCCTCGCCGTCATGCTCTCCATCCTGTCGCTTTTTGCTTGCAGCAAGAGCAGCGAGAGCGGTGGCACCCATACGGCCACCGACGCGGAGACAAAGGGTCTCGAGTGTGACCACGAGGTCACGGCGAATGCGATGCTCAAGCATACCTGGCCATACCCGGCCGAGTATCGAGATCTTCGATGGATCGGCGGGTACGAGAAGATGTCGCTCAAGCTGAAGCCGAACCACGCGGCATTCGTGACGGCGACCGTGACCTGGAAGCGTGGCGATCTTCTCGAAGTGCTAGATAGCCAGATTCGAGTTCTCAAGCCTCGAAGGCTCGTCGCGAAGCGTGACCTCTACCTCAAGCGCAAGGAATGGAGCCAGGGGATCGAGGTCGAGAAGACGTACTTGGCCACGCGCAAGGGAGAAGTGGGCAGCTTCCTGCTTTACAACTCACGCGGACTCTGTTTGATCGGCACCGACGACGACGCGGGCTGGACGCCGTGCACGCTCGATGATGTGTTCGAGGGTCTGAGCGCCGACAACCCTCACCCCTGCGAGCAGGAATGGTGGGTCGCGGTGAAGCGCCGCAAGATCGACAAAGGCTGGATGATCGTCGACCCCGATCTCATGGAACGGGTGCCGCCGAATTCTTCCGAAGCCAGATGAACGTCTCCTGATTGCCCTTGGGGCCTTGGATCACCGAGTCGGCTTCCGCACACAGCGCGAATCCGAGAAGCTTTGCCGCCTCGATACTGTCTTCGATCGCCCGACGGCGAGCCTGGGGATCACGGACGACCCCGCCCTTTCCGACATGGCGATGACCGACCTGAAACTGCGGCTTCACCAGCGCGATCACCTCGCCGTTTGGCGTTAGTAGCGAGTGCGCTGCGGGGAGGAGCTTCTCGAGTCCGATGAACGAGGCATCGATGACCACCAGGTCGAGCGGCCGGCCGAGATCCTCGGGTCGCAAATGTCGCGCGTTGGTCCGCTCCATGACGACGACGCGCTCGTCCCGACGAAGTTTGTCGTGGAGCTGACCGTAGCCAACGTCGATCGCGAAGACACGATCCGCGCCCCCTTGGAGCAGGCAGTCGGTGAATCCGCCGGTGGAAGCGCCGAAGTCGGCTGCGACCTTGCCACCCGGGTCGTAGTCGAACGCCCGCAGCGCGCCGGCAAGCTTGACACCGCCGCGTGACACAAAGGGGTGGTCCCGCTCCCGAACCTCGATCGGCGCCGCTTCGTCGAGCACTTCGCCGCTCTTGTCGACACGTCGCTCACCGCTGAACACTTTTCCCGCAAGAATGAGAGCCTGCGCGCGGGAACGCGAGGGGGCTAGCCCTCGCTGGGTCAACAAGACGTCGGCGCGCACTTTCGGCACCCGGAGAGATTGGACTAACTTCCGCTGAAACGCGAACGGCGGTATCTTCGGGACATGGCCCGAAGTGTTCTGTTCATACTTGGTATCGGTTCCATCGGATGGGCAGCCATGGCGCTGTTCTTCGGCTCTGTCCTGCCCGACTGGACCGGGCTCTCGGGGCCCCAGTACGGCGAGTTGTACATTGAGTCCTTGGCAAGCAACGTGGGGCTCTGGACGGCGCTCGGTGTTTTCGCGATCATGGGCGCGCTGTTTCAGCGGCTACGCCTGGCAGCGACACTCGCCTTCATCGTGTGCACCGGAGGAATCGCGGGCGGGCGCATTCTCGGGATGGTGCGGGGAGCGAGCTACACGGCCTATACCGTCTTGGCACTGGCACTCGAAGTGGCGATCGTGCTGGCCGCCTCGGCAGCATACGTGTCCGAGAAGGCCCGGCTCGCCCGCGAAGCCAAGGAGCTCAAGCGTGCCGAGAAGGCTGCTCTCGAAGCGGCTCTAGCCGCAGAGCACGAACAGAGGATCGCCACGGCCGAGCCGGCAACACCTGCCGCCGCTGACTGAGCCGTCTCAGAACGGAATGTCGTCGTCGCCGAAGTCGTCGACGGGGGGTGCACTTCCGCCACCGCCACCGCCGCCGCCGCCACCGCCGCCGAAATCACCGGGCGCGCCCGAATCGCGGCCGCGCCCACTGCCGAGCAAGACGATGTTCTGGGCGACGATCTCGGTGCTGTTGCGCTTGTTGCCGTCCTTGTCTTCCCATTGCCGATACTGGATCCGGCCTTCCGCACAGATGCTTCGGCCCTTGGAAAGAATGTTGTTGAGCGCTTCGCCCCGCTTGCCCCAAACGATGACGGTGTGCCAGTCGGTACGCTGTTGGCGCTCGCCGGCGCGATTGACGTAGGACTCTGTGGTTGCCAGGCGCAAGCGCAACACGGCTTGACCGTTTTGGGTGTATTTGAGCTCCGGGTCTGCACCAAGATTCCCGATGAGCGTGACGCGATTCAAGCCTTCAGCCATGGCTCCCCTCTTCTCCTAAGCCGCAATGGGCGCCGAACATACGCGGCCTCAGGCCGCCGATCAATGACTCGTCGCCTCGCTCTGCAAGCGAAGCACGATCGCGAGCTCATCGGTCAGCTCTCGACGACGTTGCGCGTAAAACGCGGGGCCGATCTCTTCCTTCGCACGCTGGCCCTCGAGCGCTGCGATTTCGTCGAGCAGCTCCGATTGGCGGTCCTTTCGAACCTTGGCGACGGCGGCGCGCTGGTCGCCGGGGCGTGACAGCAAGTAAAACCCGAGGATCGCGAGGATGAGGGCGATGGCAGAAGCGATGTAGGGCAAGGGACCGCCTCCGGGGATACCGCGAATGTGGATTCGTATCGGGTCGATCGGTGGATCGCCTGGGCGCCGCATCAACCCAGCCACTAGAAACCGCCGATCGCCCCCCTCGTGCACCCGAGCTACCTGGAAGCCTTCGACCTCGAGACTCATCCCGTCCACGTAGTCGCTCACGACCTGATACTCCATCGTCGAGAAGGGCACGGCTTGCTCGATCGTCATCGAGGAGCCGCCCACTGGAACGTCGTAGGTCCACATGAGGTTGGCACGACCCGGAGGCAGAGAACCCGTAATGTCCAGCCCATCGTCGGTTGCCGTGAGCTGCTGGTCGGTCATGATCTCCATCGTTTCGACGGCCTTGAAGCCGTCGGGGAGTCGAATCTGCATCCCGCCTTCGGGAAAGACGTAGGTCTTGTCTCCGAGATTGCTCACGCGGGCCTCTTGGCTGATGTGCGCGCGATCATCGCGGAACTCGATCATCGTACGCCCGAGCACTTGGAAGACCCGACTCGCATCGGTCGTGGTCTCCAGCCGAACCACCCGAACTTGCTGCCCGCTCGAGGGATCGAGTCGGAACGGGGTCGAGCTGTAGCGAGCGCCGTCGTAGGGTGCGTTCACCCGATACGAGTGCTTGCTGTCGGTGAGCAGACCCTCGAACTCGCAGACTCCCTGCGGATCGGTCATGCAGGCCTTGCTCTCCCGCTTTCCGGACTGCTCCATGACGCCAAGCCGAATTGGCTGCTCGGCAATCGGGGTGTCCTGCGAATCGACGACTCGAACACGGATGGTGCCCGCGGGGATCGATTCGTCGACGGCCGAGGTGACGAGGTCGGGAACGTTGCCGAGCACCCGATTGACGACCGCCTGGTTCTGCTGAGCGAACGCCACCGTTGGAGCCCACGCGAGCAGGCCGATGAGTAACCTGTAGCGCATTACTCGTTTTCCTGAAGCCTCTGGGCGATCAGCGCCTCCGCCTGATCGCGAAACCCTTCAGCGCCGGCGTCGAGCTCGTGCAGAACGTGCCGCGCTTGTGCTCGGAGCTTGGCGTTGAGCTCTTCAAAGTCTCGGTCCGACAGCTTTCCGGCGTCGTGTTCGAAGGCGACGTCGCGGATCTCCTGCAGGAGCGCCTCCTTCTCGGTCAGCAGGGCCAGACGGGCGTCGCTCGTGAGCTGGGCGCGGGTGCCGCTCGGAACCTCATCCGAGAGCGCGAGACTCAGGCTGAGCCAGAGGCTCATCATGGCACCGAACATCGCCATCACGGCGACGATGACGAATAGCCAAGGCAGGAACTCAGCCATCAGCCGTCCTCCATGCGCTCGAGCTCTTCGTCGAGTCGAGAGTCGTAAGAAAGCTCAGACTCGGAAGCGGATGCCACGGCCACTCCGGTCGCCGCGCCTCGTCGTTGCCAGCGGCGGCCGATGCCGACTACGAGTCCGATCGCGAGGATCATCGCAGCCACCGGTACCGCCCAGAGCGCCCTGTCGAGTCCTTTATCGGACGGGATTGCCAGGGCGGCCGCGCCGTACTGTGCCCGATAGGAGTCTTGAATCCTCGAGGGCTCGACGCCCGCCGACAGAAGCTCTCGGACCTCCGCCCGCTTGTCATCCGCCCAGCCACAGGCACAGGTGTCGAGCGGTAGCCGCGCGCAATCGCCACACTGGCACAGAAGCCTGCCGAAAAGCTGGCGCTCGGTCGGGTTGTTGAGAACGACGGTGCCGGCATGAAGGGAACTGCTGGTGTCGTCTTGTGCGGAGGCCACCCCCACCCAGGCCATCATGGTGGCGACCGCGATCGCGAGGGCCACGACGGCGGTCGCGGGAGAGAACCGAAAACGCCGGGGTCGAGACCGCGCTGCCTCTTCCCGGATGAGCTCGCGACCCGTCGGCCACATCCCGAGAATGGCGCCGAGCAAGAGCACGATGCCGCCGAACCAAATCCATGCGACGAGCGGTCGGATGATGATGCGGAAGGTTCCGCGTCGGGTCGATGGATCGACCGTGCTCATGATGACGTACACGTCTTCGGCCGGTCGGCTGCGGATGGCGACCTCGCTAGTCGGCATCTGGGGATGGGTGCGATAGATGAACTTCGCGGGAGCTACCTGACCCTTTTCGGACCCTGACGGATCGAGCAACGTCATGTCGGTGTAGATCATTCGCTTGTTCGGATCGGCTTCCATGCGGGGCTGGTCGTAGCGAACCGTGTGCTGACCGATCTCCATGGTCTCACCCGGACGAAGGGCCTTCTCTTGCTCGACGTCATAGGCGGCGCCCGTAAACCCGATGAACATGAAGACGATGCCGATGTGGACGATGTACCCGCCGTAACGACGCCGCCCCTTCGAAACCAGCCGGACCATCGCCGTGCCGGCGCCTTCACCCTTGCGCATCCGGACGCGCATGCCGCGCCAGAACTCCTGGCCGACGCTTGCAAGCACGAAGGCGCAGGTGGCGAACGATACGAGCGGCGCGACGGCGGACATCCAAGCGAGAACGGTCCCGGTCGTCGTGTCGTAGATCTCCGTCGGCTCGACGATGGGCGGGTAACCGAAACGTGCGCCGAAGAGAATCTGAAGGACGGCGACTGCGATACCCACTCCGAGTGGGAACGCCATGGCACGAGCGAGCTTCGACCCGGTCGCTTTGCGCCAGGCCACCAGGGGACCGAGCCCTGCCAAGAAGAGGAGGACGATGCCAAGCGGCACCATCCACTTGTTGTAGAAGCCGGGGCCGACCGTGACCTCTTCGCCGCGGATCCACTGGCTCAGCAGGGGGAAGGTTGTCGCGACCAACACGAACACCATCATCCCGAGCAGCACCCAGTTGTTGAGGAGGAATGCGAACTCGCGACTGACGAGCGACTCGATCTCGTTGTCGGCCTTGAGCTTTGGAAGACGCCAAATCATCAGGGCGCCGATCGCGAGGATCAGGAAGGCCATGTACCAGACGAAGTACTGGCCGATGTCCGAGCGGGCGAACGAGTGCACGCTCGCGATGAGCCCGGACCGAGTCAGAAAGGTACCGAAAATCGTGAGAAAGAAGGTGAGCGCCAGCAAGAACACATTCCAGACCTTCATCATGTGGCGTCGCTCTTGGATGAGGACCGAATGCAGATAGGCCGTGCCGACGAGCCAGGGCATGAAGGATGCGTTCTCGACCGGATCCCAGGCCCAGTAGCCGCCCCAGCCGAGCTCTTCATACGACCACAGGCAACCGAGTAGAAGGCCGAGCGAGAGGAAGGTCCAAGCGATCATCGACCAGAGGCGGGCCGCTCGAACCCACTCGTTTCCGAGTCGCCCGGTGATCAGAGCAGCGATAAGAATCGCGAACGGTACGGACCAACCGACGAAGCCCATGTAAAGGCTCGGCGGGTGAATGGCCATCCAGTAGTTCTGAAGAAGCGGATTGAGTCCCTCGCCATCACCAGGCGTCGTGCGGATGTAGGTCGCGAATGGATTGGCCGCGAACAGCATCAACACCAGGAAAAAGATGAGGATGCTCATCAGCGTCGCCAGAATCCAAGGTTGGAGCTCGGTGTAGCGGCCGCGAAGCCATCGCGTCGCGAAGAAGGTGTAGCCGGCGAGGAGGAAGGCCCACCAAAGGAGCGAACCGTCCTGGCCACCCCAAAGCGAAGCGATCAGATACCACCATGGCATCGAGCGGTCGCTGTATCGCGCGACGTACCGGATGCGGAAGTCGTGGACCTGGAACGCGTAAGCGAGCACGCAGACGGCAACCAGCACCAGAGCACAGGTCGCGTACGTGCCCCAGCGCGCCGACGGAAGAAGCTGGGGGCGGCCCTGGCCCGCCCCCATCGCCATGGCCATCGTGTAGGACGCGCTGATCAGCGTCAGGGAAAGGATCAGCGTGCCGAAGAAGGGTATGTCGAGTGCCGGCATGGTTGGATGCCCCCGAACAGGGGGAGTCCACTGTACATAGGGGCTCTTCGAATCCGAGCAAGCACAATGAAAAACCCCGCCAGGCGCTCGACCTGACGGGGTGTTTGGGGGTTGTTAGACCGGAGTCAGTCGCCTTCTTCGAATTCCGCGTCGATCACGTCGTCATCGGCCTTGGCTTCCTGCTCGGAGCCGCCCGGCGCCGCATCACCCTGCGCCGCCGCCCCTTCGGCTGCAGCGGAGCTGTATGCCACCTGTGCGATCTCCTTCATTGCGGCTTCGAGGGCCTCGCTGTGCGTGGCCATCGCTGCGGTGTCGTTGGCCTCGATCGCGTCGCGGAGGGACTTCACCTTGCCCTCGACCTCCGTCACCTTGTCGGCGGGGAGCTTGTCCTTGACCTCCTCGAGCGCCTTCTCGACCCCGTAGGCGAGCTGGTCCGCTTTGTTGCGGGCCTCGACCTGCTCGCGCCGCTTGCGGTCTTCTTCCTCGTGGGACGCCGCATCCTCGACCATCTTGTCGATCTCCGCTTCGGAGAGGCCACTGTTCGAGGTGATCGTCACCTTCTGATCCTTGCCGGTCGCCTCATCCTTCGCGGTTACGGAGAGAATGCCGTTGGCATCGATGTCGAAGGTGACCTTGACCTTCGGGATGCCCCGTGGAGCGGGCATGATCCCCTCGAGGTGGAACCGTCCGAGCGTGCGGTTGTTGCTCGCCTCGGCCCGCTCACCCTGAAGGACGTGGATCTCGACCTTGGTCTGGTTGTCCTCCGCGGTGGAGAACACCTCTTCCTTGCGGGTCGGGATGGTCGTGTTCCTCGGGATGAGCGCGGTCATGACGCCGCCGAGCGTCTCGACACCCAAGCTGAGCGGTGTGACGTCGAGAAGGACCATGTCCTGCACGTCGCCCGAGAGAACGCCGGCCTGGACCCCGGCGCCGAGCGCCACGACCTCGTCCGGATTGACGCCCTTATGCGGCTCCTTGCCGAAGAACTTCGTGACGGCTTCCTGGACCGCAGGGATGCGGGTGGAGCCACCGACGAGCACGACCTCCGCGATGTCCGAAGCCGTCTTGCCAGCGTCCGACAGCGCCTTCTTGCAGGGATCGAGGGTTCGTTGAACGAGGTCGTCGATCATCGATTCGAGCTTGGCGCGCGTCAGCCGGATGTTGAGGTGCTTCGGGCCCGACGCGTCTGCGGTGAGGAAGGGAAGGTTGACCGTGGTCTCTAGCTTCGTGCTGAGCTCGATCTTGGCCTTCTCCGCCGCATCCTTGAGACGCTGGACGACCATCTTGTCTCCACTGACGTCGATTCCGGTGTCCTTCTTGAACTCGCTCTCGAGGTACTCGATGATCCGATGGTCGACGTCGTCACCGCCGAGGTGCGTGTCGCCATTCGTGCTCACGACGTCGACGACCTTGTCACCGACCTCGAGGATCGAGATGTCGAACGTGCCGCCACCGAAGTCGTAGACCGCGATGAGGTGGTCCTGCGTCTTGTCGAGACCGTAGGCCAAGGCGGCCGCGGTCGGCTCGTTGACGATGCGCTTCACGTCGAGACCGGCGATCTTGCCTGCATCCTTCGTGGCCTGCCGCTGGGAGTCGTTGAAGTACGCAGGCACTGTGATGACCGCTTCCGTCACGGTTTCGCCGAGGTAGTTCTCCGCGGCCTTTTTCAGCTTGCGGAGCACCTGCGCCGAAACCTCGGGCGGCGAGACGGTCTTGCCACGAACCTCGAAGCCAACGTCGCCGTTTTCACGCTCGACTACCTTGTAGGGCATCCGTGCCGCGTCGTCCCCGAGCTCGTCGAAGCGTCGACCGATGAACCGCTTGGCAGAATACACGGTGCCTTCCGGGTTCGTGATCGCCTGCCGCTTTGCGATTTGACCGACGAGCACTTCGCCCTGGTCATCCCAAGCGACGACGGACGGTGTGATCCGGTCACCCTCCTCATTGACGATGACCTTCGGGTCTTTGCCCTCCATCACCGCGACGACGGAGTTGGTCGTCCCGAGGTCGATGCCGATAA
>CBDUCC010000048.1:0-15204 GCA_965365555.1 uncultured Myxococcales bacterium
AGCTCGAGGAGCTTCGCAAGGCGGTGCGCGGTTTCTGCGTCGTGCTGGATCGGAGGACCGCCATTACCTCGGCGATTGCAGCGGCCACCACTGGGGACACCGTACTCGTCGCAGGCAAGGGCCACGAGGACTACCAGATCATCGGAACCGAGCGGATTCGCTTCGATGATCGCGAGGAGGCGCGCGCAGCGATCGCATCACTTCGAGGGGCGCTCTGATGGCCACCCCAATTCCCGAGAACCGGGTGGTGTTCACCGTCGAGGAGATCCTCGAGGCGACCGGCGGCAGCACTTCTGGGCCGGCCTTCGAGCGGGTGACCGGCGTCGTCACCGACTCCAGAGCGGTCAGAGAAGGTAACCTCTTCGTCGCGCTGGTAGGCGACAGATTCGATGCGCATCAGTTCGTCGTGCCGGCGTTCGAGCAGGGAGCCGCTGCGGTCCTCGTGGCAGCCGGTACCGAGCTTCCCGAGCACGTCAGCGGCGTCGAGGTCGACGATACCCTCGTAGCGCTCGGTGATCTCGGGCGACTTCATCGAAGGAGATGGGGCCGCCAGTTGATCGGGATCACCGGGTCCGTAGGCAAGACTACCACGAAGAACCTCGCGAGCGCGGCGCTCCGTGCGGCCGGCCGTCAGGTCCTGGCCACCACGGGAAACCTCAACAATCGCGTCGGCGTGCCCATGACGTTGTTCCAGCTCGACGAGAGTGTGGATACGGCGGTCATCGAGATGGGGACGAGCGAGCCCGGAGAGATCCCGCGTCTCGCGGCGATCACCGAGCCGGACGCAGCCATCGTAACCCGGGCCAGTCTCGCGCACACCGAAGGTCTCGGAACCGTCGAAGCGGTGGCCGACGAGAAGGTGTCGCTCCTGCAAGCACTGAGCCCCGATGGGGTTGCGGTCGCCTACGGTGACGATGCTCCGGTAAAGAAGAGGGCCTCGGTAGTCAAAGCAAAGCGAAAGCTCTTCTACGGCCGAGCTGCGGGCAGTGATGTCCGGGTGCTCGACTGGGAAGTCGACGCCGATGGCACCCACGCCCAGTTCCAGGTGCGCGGGCAGGGCGTCGACATCGAGATGGGGTTGGTCGGTGAAGGCGCGGTGCTCAACGCTGCTGCGGTCTTCGCTCTGGCGTTCGGTCTTGGGCTCCCGCTCGAAGCGGCCGCGAAAGGCCTCGTTCAGGTAGAGCCGGAGCCTGGAAGGATGCGACCCCTCGCCGGCCGCGGCGACCGACTGATCATCGACGACACGTACAACGCCAATCCCGCGTCGGTCGAGGTTGCCGTATCGACCGCCCAAGCGATCGCACAGAAGCGCGAAGCGCCGCTGGTACTGATCCTCGGCGACATGAAAGAGCTAGGCGCACAGAGCGAGGACGCGCACCGCCAGGTGGGAGTGCTCGCCGCGGATGCGGGCACCTTCCTGTTCGCGGGCGTCGGCGCCGCCATGCAGGACGCCGTCCAGGCCGCAAGCCGCCGGGGCGTGGACACGCTCTGGTTCGAGAGCTCGAGCGAGTGTGAGGGTGGCATCGCCGACCGCCTTCCGTTGCACTGCGTCGTGCTCGTCAAGGGGTCCAGGTCCATGGCGATGGAGCGAGTGTTCGAGTCGCTGCTCGAGGAGCCAGCGTCGTGATCTACTATCTGCTTTACCCACTCCACACCCACGAGTCGCTGTCGTTCCTCAACGTGCTGCGGTACGTGCCGTTTCGACTTCTCATGGCGACGATCACCGCGTTGCTGCTTTCCTTTGGTCTGTACCCGTGGTTCATTCGGCGCCTTCAGCGCAAGCAGATCGGCCAGGTCGTTCGAGCCGACGGCCCCGAGACGCACCTGTCGAAGGCGGGAACTCCGACCATGGGGGGCGCGCTCATGCTGCTGGCGCTCGTCCTCTCGACGGTGCTCTGGGCGGATCCGGCGAACTCGCTCGTCTGGGTCGCAACGCTGGTGACCGTCGCATACGGAGTCGTCGGGTACATCGACGACACCTCTAAGATTCGTACGCGGTCGAGCGGCGGTCTGGCCGGCCGGTACAAGCTGCTCCTTCAGTTCTCGACCGCCATCGCGGTCTGCGGATGGCTCTTCTACGGTGATACTGGGCTCCCGGCCGACTGGCTGGAGATCCGTCACAGACTTTCCGCGCCGTTCCTCGCGTTCTCCAAGTACCCCATCGAGCTTCCGGCCTGGCTCTACGTGATCTTCGCGTCGTTCGTGATCGTTGGCACCTCCAACGCGGTCAACCTGACCGATGGACTCGACGGCTTGGCGATCGGCCCGGTGATGATCTCGGCGGGTACCTACGCCACGCTCGCCTATCTCGCCGGACTCACACTGTTCGGGAACGTCGTGGCCAACTACCTCGACATTCCTCACATCGAGAGTGCTGGAGAGCTCAGCATCTTCGCCGCATCCATGGTTGGGGTCGGCTTCGGGTTCCTCTGGTACAACACCTATCCTGCGCAGGTCTTCATGGGGGACGTCGGCTCGCTGGCGCTCGGCGGTGGCCTCGGAACGCTGGCCGTTCTCACCAAGAACGAGCTCCTGTCGATCATCTTGGGCGGCATCTTCGTCGTCGAAGCCGTGAGCGTGATCCTTCAGGTCGGGTACTTCCGAATGACCGGCCGCCGCGTGTTCTTGATGGCGCCGATCCACCACCACTTCGAGAAGAAGGGATGGCCGGAACCGAGGGTCATCGTTCGCTTCTGGATCATCGCGATCATGTTGGCCGTCTTCAGTCTCGCAACGTTGAAATTGAGGTAGTGGTGGAGCTCTCCGGAAAGAAGACGATGGTCGTGGGGCTCGGAAAGAGCGGACTCGCCGTGGTCCGCTTTCTGGCGGAGCGGGGCGCCGATGTGCGTGTCAACGATCGTCGCGGAGTGGCCGAGCTCTCCGGAGCAGCCGACGAGGCCAGCCGGCTCGGTGCCGAGCTCGTGCTTGGAGGGCATCCCGACGCGGCATTTCGAGGACTCGATCTCATCGTGGTGTCTCCTGGGGTTCCGCCGCTTGCCGTGCTGGACCAGGCCGAAGCCGATGGAACGCCCGTGATCAGCGAGGTCGAGCTCGCCGCGCGCTTCATCGCCGCGCCGATCGTCGCAGTCACGGGTACGAACGGCAAGAGCACGGTCACTACGCTCATCGGAGAGATGTGCAGGACCCTGTCTCGGCCTGTCTTCGTGGGAGGCAACCTCGGCCAGCCCATGATCGAGGCGGTCGATTCGGAAGCCGCAAGAGAGGGCGGCCTGGTGATCGTCGAGTTGTCGAGCTTTCAGCTCGAGCGGGTGGCCGAGATGAAGGCCCACGTGGCAATCCTGTTGAACATCAGTCCGGACCACCTCGATCGGTACCCCTCGTTCGACGCATATGCGGCCGCGAAAGGCCGGATCTTCGAGCGGCAGCAGGCCGAAGACTTCGCCGTCGTCCCGTCGGACGCACCCGAGCTCCGCGAGCTCGCGTACGGAGGTGCGACGGTTTTGCTCTTCGGCGGTCGGCACGGTGAGGTGCGAGTCGTCGACGATGCTGTCTTGGACTCCGAGAGCGGCCTGAGGGTTCCGCTTTCCGACCTTCGCTTGCGAGGCTCACACAACATCGCCAACGCCTGCGCCGCGGCGCTTGCCGCTCGCCTCGTCGGAGTGCATGCCCGTGACATCGCATCGGTGCTCCGGAGCTTCGGAGGGCTGGCCCATCGGATGCAGCACGTCGCGACGCTCGGGGGGGTCGAGTACATCGACGACTCGAAGGCGACGAACGTGGGAGCGGCGGCTGCGGCGCTCGATGGTCTGGAACAGGCGTCGGGGAAGATCGTGCTCATCGCCGGCGGAGTCGACAAGGGAGGAAGCTACGAGCCGCTTTGCCGACGCATGGCCGCATGCGGCAGAGCGGTTGTCGTGCTTGGAGAGGCTGCACCACTGATCGAGCGAGCGTTTGCCGGTTCTGGTGCGGAGGTTCGCCAGGCCACTTCGATGGAGGAGGCAGTTCGGCAGGCCTCGGCAGTCGCGCGGCCCGGGGACACCGTCCTGCTCGCGCCGGCATGTTCTAGCTTCGACATGTTTCGTTCGTACGCGGAGCGGGGTGACGTCTTTCAATCAGCCGTTCGCACCCTGGGAGGGCATTCATGACACGCATCTCGAAACCATCGGCCTCGATCGAGCCGGGGCCCGTCGACGTATCGCTCGCCGCCACGCTCGTGGGGTTGATCGCCTTCGGTGTGGTGATGGTCTACAGTGCAAGCGCGGTCTATGCCGGCAACACCTTCGGAAATGGCCATCATTTCCTGATTCGGCAGACGGCGTTCGCTCTCGTCGCGTTCACCGTCTTGGCGCTCTTCACCCATCTCAAGATCGACTGGCTCAGGGCCGCGACGTATCCGGTGTTGCTCTTGGCAATCGTCCTGATGCTTGCGGTGGCGCTCGGGTTCGGGCGCAGCGCCGGCGGCGCCACTCGCTGGCTCGCCCTGGGTCCGGTGAACGTGCAGCCCGCCGAGGCCGCGAAGCTCGCGATGATCATGTGGCTTGCGCATTCCCTCGCCAAGAAGGCCAACCGGGTGAGGACGTTCTCGATCGGATTCTTGCCTCACGTGATCGTGGCCGGGCTTCTGATGCTGCTCTGTTTGGCGCAACCCGACTTCGGGAGCGCCGTGATGATTGCGCTTCTCACGTTCGTCGTACTCTTCGCCGCAGGCGCCCGTGCCGGTTATCTCCTGGGCGGTGTGCTGCTCGCACTTCCCGTCGGCTACGCCGCCATCGCCTCCTCTGAGTACCGGATGCGCCGCATCAAGGCGTTCCTCGAGCCCTTCGAGCATCGCCAGGGCGCCGGCTATCAGATCACCGAGTCCCTGATGGGCTTCGGCTCGGGTGGCTGGACCGGCGTGGGGCTCGGCGATGGGCGTCAGAAGCTCTTGTTTCTTCCCGAAGCGCACACCGACTTCATCAGCGCCATCGTCGGGGAGGAGCTCGGCTTCATCGGCGTCGTGCTGCTCTGTGCGGCCTTCGCCTGGGTCGTCGTGCGTGGCCTTCGCGCCGCCTGGCGCGTTCAGGACGAGTATGCGGCCTATCTCGCGGCAGGGATGACGCTCTTCATCGGGCTTCAAGCTTTCACGAATCTCGCCGTCGCGATGGGTCTGCTTCCCACCAAGGGGCTCGCGCTACCATTCGTCAGCTATGGCGGCTCCTCGCTGATCGTCAACGCTGCCGCGGCGGGCATCGTATTGAACGTTTCACGTTTCGGAATCTCCGCTCCCAAAGCGGAGAAGGAGCCAGCATCGCGGAAGAAGCCAGCGCCGCGCCTTCGCGCGGCCAGAGGGGGTGCACGATGATCGAACGAGTCATGATCGCCGGCGGCGGGACCGGCGGACATCTGTTTCTGGGGCTCGCGGTGGTCGAGGAGCTGCGCCGTCGCGTTCCTGCGCTCAAGGTTCGTTTCGTGGGCACGGCGCGAGGAATCGAGTCGCGCATTCTTCCGGAGCGTGGCGAGACTCTGGACCTTCTCGAGGTGACACCGCTCAAAGGGCAGGGGCTCGGTGCGCGCCTTCGAAGTTTCTCTCGGATCCCCGGAGCGATGAGCGAGGCGGCCTCGTTGATCCGGAGCTTCGACCCCGACCTGGTGCTGGGTGTTGGGGGCTACGCGTCGGGACCAGTGTTGCTTGCGGCCTCGCTTGCCGGGCGTCCGAGCGCCGTGCTCGAACAGAACGCGCACGTGGGCATGACCAATCGTATTCTCGCTCGCTTCGTGGACCGCGCCTACATCTCGTTCCCGCAGACCGCGACCGTGTTCGGCGGCTCGAAATCGGTGCTTACAGGCAACCCCGTTCGTCAGGAGTTCGTAGAGCATGCACGCTTGGCGGTTGCCGATCCGGAGGGCTTCGAATCGCGCGCTCGCAACGTGCTCGTTCTCGGTGGATCCCAAGGCGCCCGGAAGCTCAACGAGGACGTGCCCAAGGCTTTGGCACGAGCTGGCATTGCTGCAGCCAAGCTTCAGGTAGTGCATCAAACCGGTCAGTCCATGCGCGATGAGGTCGAGCGGACGTACCGCGCGCTCGGCATCGATGCGCAAGTCGTGACGTTCATCGATGACATGGCGCGGGCGTATTCGAATGCAGCACTCGTCATCGCCCGTGCCGGCGCCACTACGCTCGCAGAGTTGTGTGCGATCGGTCGCCCCTCGATTCTCGTTCCTTTCCCTTTCGCAGCGGACGATCACCAGGCCAAGAACGCCGAGGCCCTAGAGGTACAGGGAGCATCCATCTGCATCCGCGAATCGGACCTCGATCCGGACGCGCTCGGGGAGCTAGTGAAGGACCTCCTGGTCGACGAGCGCCGGCGACGCTCCATGTCCGAGTCCGCCCGCCAGCACGGCAAACCTGACGCCGCGGCGGCGATCGTCGACGACATGCTCGGCTGGCTCGGCGGCAAGCAGCCCACCGGTGCTCCCGAGACCCCGAAGCTCGAAGGGGCGTCGGGAGAAACGCCGCATGGAGCCCTCGGAGTGATCGGTGGTTTCTACCGGCCGACAGCCGAGATCATGGCTCGCTCCGACTCCCGACGACCGCGTCGCCCGGTTGTCGTCGATGGTGCGGTGTGGGAGTAACCGCGCATGTTCCGCGGTAGAATCCGATCCATACATTTCGTAGGCGTGGGCGGCGTCGGGATGAGCGGCATCGCCGAGGTGCTTCTCGATTCCGGGTTCGATGTGACCGGCTCCGACCTGCGCGAGAACGACTACACGCGCAGGCTCACCGAGAAGGGAGCGAGGATTCAGCTCGGACACGATGCTGCTCACGTGACGAGCGCAGATGTGGTTGTGTTTTCTTCGGCGGTTCCGGCGACGAATCCCGAGCTCGTCGAAGCCCGTCGCGCCGGTGTGCCTGTGATCCCGAGGGCCGAGATGCTCGGTGAGCTCATGCGGCTCAAGGATGGGATCGCGATCGCGGGGTCGCATGGAAAGACGACGACGACCTCCCTGGTGGCCACGGTGTTGCGCGGCGCCGGGCTCGACCCCACCGTAGTCATCGGTGGCAAGCTCAATGCGCTCGGCTCCGGTGCCGCGACCGGTGCCGGTGATCTGCTGGTCGCCGAAGCCGATGAGTCCGACGGCTCCTTCTTGCATCTGATTCCGTCGGTCGCGGTGATCACCAACATCGATCCGGAGCACCTCGATCACTATGGAAGCCTCGAAGGCGTGAAAGACGCCTTCATCGGTTTCGCGAATCGAGTGCCTTTCTACGGACTGGTGGTGGCCTGTCTCGACCATCCGAACGTCCAGGACATCTTGCCTCAACTCGATAAGCGGATCGTCACGTACGGCTTTTCCGCGCACGCCGACTATCGCGCGCGCAACCCCGTGTTCGCTGGCCTCTCGGTCGGCTTCGACGTCGAGCATCACGGACGAAGCCTCGGCCAGTTCGAGGTGAGAATGCCTGGCATTCACAACGTGCTGAACGCGCTCGCGACCATCGCCGTCGCTGACGAGCTGCGCGTCGACCACGATCAGGTTCGGTCTGCGTTACGAGACTTCGAGGGCGTACAGCGGCGCTTCTCCGTGGTTGGGGAAGCTTCAGGGGTCACCGTGATCGACGACTACGGGCACCACCCCGCGGAAGTCGAGGTCACGCTGGAAGCCGCACAGCGCGCCTACGGGCAGCGCATCGTGGTCGCCTTTCAGCCTCACCGCTTCACCCGTACCCATGACCTCTTCGACGAGCTCACGCGGGCCTTCAACAAGGCCGATGTCCTATTCTTGACGGACGTCTACGCGGCAGGCGAAAAACCGATCGAGGGGGCAGACGCCAGGCACTTGGCCGAGGCGATTCGAGCCCATGGGCATCGGGACGTGACCTTGGTCGAGGAGCGAAAGGATCTGGCGGGAGCGATCGCAGCCCGGGTTCGACCCGGCGATGCGGTGATCACCCTGGGCGCGGGCAGCATCACCAAGACGGGCCCGGAGCTTCTCGAGGTGCTTCGGCGATGAATCGGCGGCGCTCGCCGGCCGCGGGCCGAAAGAAGACGAGCAAGCGAAAGCCGCTTGCTCCGAAGCCTCCCACCGAGAAGAAGGCCGCGCCAAAGCGTCGGGCTCGCAAGAACGGCCCGGCAAAGAAGGCCCCTGCCAAAGCGGCCGCGCGGCGCCCCCTGACGCCCAAGAAGCCGAAGAGCAAGACGGCTGCCCGTCGCAAGGCCTCTGAGAAGCGGGTCCAGAATCGACGACGTCCGCAGCCGAAAAAGCCCCGGGAGCAGGCAGAGCGCAAGAGCTGGCGTGAGCGAGTCGGCGGTGCGCGAGCGAATCTCGTTGGCTGGGTGATGGGCCATCGACTCCATGTCCGGCGTGCCGGCAAAGTGGCGCTCGCTGGTGTCGCGATTGCCGCATTGCTCTGGCTCGCGGACCGGACCTACGCGTACGCGCACTCCGCGGACGCGTTCTCGATCGTGGAGGTCGAGGTGCTCGGCAACCGGCAGCTCGAGCCGATCGACGTGCGCCGGGCCGCGCATCTGCAAATAGGCTCGAACATTTTCGAGGTTTCCTCGGAAGATGCTCGGAATCACTTGCTTCAACACCCCTGGGTCGAGGATGCCACTGTCGTCCGGAAGCTCCCGGGGCGGGTTCGCATCGAGGTGGTGGAGCGAACCCCCGTTGCCCTCGTCGCCCTGGATCAGCTCTACCTGGTGAGCGATGAGGGAGCGGTCTTCAAGCGTTTGGGGGTCGACGACCCCGCGGACCTGCCCGTCATCACAGGCATCGCCTCCGAGCGTTTCTACGACGACCTCGACTATCGCACCGAGGTGCTGCTGGGTTCGATGGCGCTGCTCCACGACTACGCGGGCGCGGGGCTTGCGGCGCGGGAACCGGTTTCCGAAATTCATTTCGACGGTGCCAATGGCATCGAGCTCTTCGTCGGCGCCGACGGGATGAACGTGCGCCTCGGCAACGGCCAACACCGTCAAAAGCTCAGACGCCTTCGAAGAGTGCTCGAACGCTTGGAGCGAGAGAAAACGAGACCTTCCTACGTATACCTCGACAACGTCCGAAGTCCTGAGCGCGTCACCGTCCGACTTCCCTGATCGGTGCGCACCCCGAGTGAGTGCTTCGAGGGGTTAACTCCCCCGAACGAAAAAGCGCATTTCACCCTATTTTTTTCTGCACAAAAGTTGTCCCGTAAAAACCCGTTTCGGTATGGGTCAGGGAGAGGCGAGGGATGGCGGAAAACGAGATCATTGCAGGGTTGGATCTGGGGACGACGAAGGTCTGCGCGATCGTGGCCGAGCAGTCGGAAGAAGGCTTAGACATCATCGGGATAGGCTCCGTTCCTTCCAAAGGTTTGAAGAAGGGCGTCGTCGTCAACATCGAGTCCACCGTGCAAGCGATCCGGGCTGCGGTCGAACAGGCCGAGACGATGGCCGGTGTCGAGATCAACACGGTGTATGCCGGCATCGCGGGAAGCCACGTACGCGGGATGAACCAAGACGGCGTCGCCGCCATCGCCAACCGAGAGGTGGCCGCGGAGGACGTGACCCGTGTGCTCGAGCAGGCGAAAGCGGTTCCCCTCCCGGGAGACCGCCAGGTTCTTCACGTGCTGCCTCAGGAATACATCGTCGACGAGCAAGATGGCATCAAGGAGCCGATCGGCATGGCCGGTGTCCGTCTCGAGGCCCGTGTCCACATGGTGACCGCGGCTTCGACCTGCGTCGCCAACGTGACGAAGTGCGCTGAGCGCTGCGGACTGTTCGTCGAGGAGGTCGTGCTTCAGCCACTCGCGAGCGCGAACGCAGTACTGAGTAGCGACGAGCGCGAGATCGGCGGCGTGTTGATCGACATCGGCGGCGGCCCCCCCGCCATCATCATCTACGTCGACGGAGCCGTCGTGCACACCAGCTCGATTCCCATCGGTGGGATCAACCTCACGAGCGACATCGCAACCGGCCTCCGCACGCCCATGGCCGAGGCCGAGCGCATCAAGATCAAATACGGCTGCGCCGCTTCGCGGATGGTGGACGACGAAGAGACGATCGACGTCCCATCGGTCGGGGGTCGGCCGCCTCGAGCCCTCCCGCGGCGTGTCCTTTGCGACATCATCGAGCCGCGCGTCGAAGAGATCTTTGCCGCATGTCGCCACGTGATCGCCGAGACAGGCTACACGGACATGTTGGCTTCGGGCGCGATCGTCACCGGCGGGACGACTCTGCTCGATGGTTTGCCCGAGCTCGCAGAAGAAGTGCTCGGTCTGCCGGTTCGTCGGGGTGCCCCGGCGGGCATTGGGGGATTGATCGATGTGGTCAAGAGCCCTGCTTATGCAACGGGCGTTGGCTTGGTGAAACACGGCGCAGACCAGTTCGTTGGAACGACCGCGCCGGAACGAACAGTGGAAGTTGCCACGAGTCGAGGCTTCGGTCGCAGGCTCGGCGCGTGGTTCAAAGAGGTTTTCTAGGAGGAATCGATGAGTATCTCGATCGAGTTCGCGGATGACGCAGAGCTTCAAGCACGCATCAAGGTCGTCGGAGTAGGCGGTAGTGGTGGTAACGCTCTCAACACGATGATTCAAAACGGACTCGATGGTGTCGAGTTCATCGCGGCCAACACGGACGCGCAGGCGCTGGACCGCAGTCTTGCGCCGCTGAAGATCCAGTTGGGTCCTGAGTTGACGCGGGGCCTCGGCGCCGGCGGAAACCCGGATGTCGGCCGGAAGGCAGCGCTCGAAGACGTCGAGCGTCTAAGTGAAGTCCTGTCTGGGGCCGACATGGTGTTCGTGACAGCCGGAATGGGCGGTGGAACTGGAACCGGTGCGGCACCCATCATTTCACAGGTGGCGCAGGACCAGGGGGCGCTCACAGTCGGCGTGGTTACCAAGCCGTTCCTCTTCGAAGGCCGGAAGCGTTCCAAGAACGCCGAGCGTGGCGTGCAAGAGCTCATCGACTCGATCGACAGCATCATCACGATCCCGAACCAGCGTCTGATGGCGCTCGGTGATGACGACATCACGATGCTCGATGCGTTCGCGCGGGCGGACGACGTGCTCGTCCAGGCGGTGCAGGGCATCAGCGATCTCATCATCAATGCTGGGATGATCAACGTCGACTTCGCTGACGTGAAGACGATCATGTCCAGCAACGGCCGAGCGCTCATGGGCACCGGGATCGCCAAGGGCGACCGCCGCGCGCTCGAAGCCGCGGAGATGGCGGTCAACTCTCCGCTGCTCGACGAGGTTTCGGTTCAGGGAGCGACGGGGATTCTGATCAACTTCACGGCCGGTCCGGACATCAAGCTTCGTGAGATCAACGAGGCCGCGGGTCTCGTTCAGCAAGCGGCGCACGACGAGGCGGAGATCATCTTCGGCGTCGTGACCGATCCGAATCTGTCGGACACGGTCAAGGTGACCGTCATCGCTACCGGCTTCGAGAAGCCCGGTCACGCCCCGATTCCGCTTGGGATTCACCACGCGGTTGCTGCCCAGCAGGCCGCGCAGGGAGGCTCCAGCCACCGCGCGATTCGTTCGACCCCGCCTCGAAACGAGGATCTGTCCTCCACGCTCGAGGGGGTTCCCGCGGCGGTACCGCAGATGGCCGGCACGCGGGCCTTCGGAGCGAGCGCGCTTCACGACGAGGCTGTGCTCGACATTCCCGCGTACCTTCGTCGCGGGACGCGATCTGCGGAATAGACCCGGAGTCATTCCAAGCGACTTAGCTTCAAGCCCGGCATGGTCCGGGCTTGGTTTTTGGTGGATGCGGCCGTGCCGTACGCCCGAGAGCGATCGATGTTTCGCGAAAAACGACCCAATCGACTTTCCTTGGGGCCCCAAACCGGGTACGGTCCGACCCAGATGGGGACAGAAATTCTGTTCGAATTTCACCCCTCTAGCTTAATTACAGGTCGTCTGGCATGCTGACTTTAGGGTTGATGGTGAAGAAGAGTGTTCAGGTGAGGTGTGAGGCCCGTCCCACGTGTCCGTGTTTTGGGGTGTTTTGTTTCCTCTGTGCGTTGATCGCAGGCCTGCTCGGCACGAACGATGCATCTGCAGACGCCCCTCCGGCGGCCATTAAGGCCACCCCGTTCGCGGCGCCTGCCGCGGTGCTCGGCCTGAACAATCCCTACTTGGTCGCGGCGTCCTTGAAGCCCAGGTCACCCGAGCGCCCCGAAGTGCTCGGTTTCAAGCTGTCGAAAAACATCGTGAACCTCGTCCATCGTGTCGAAACACTGGCGCGCGACGGCGTCGAGCTGAACCAGCGAAAGCTGGAACACTCCGAAAAGCTCAATCTACGGGTCCAATCCCGCTACGGCGGCGGGGTGCTTCAACTCCGCTATCGCCGGTAGAACGCGTCGGCACAGCGCCGATACACCGCGCAATGCCCAAACATCACGTCGTGCTCGTGCCGGGACTGTTTGGGTTCGCGAAGCTCGGTGGCTTCGACTACTTCATGCACGTCGAGGAGGCGCTGGCCAGTCGCTTTCTCGAGCGTGGTGAGCGTTGCGAGTTCGTGCTGGTGTCCTCGCCGCCGACCGGTTCGATCGTCTATCGGACCGAAGTGCTGATGGACACCATAGAACGAAGCTGTGCCGACGGAGCGGCGGCGATCCATCTCGTCGGCCATTCGACCGGTGGGCTCGACGTGCGTCTTCTCGCATCTCCCACGGCCTGGCCGGAGCTTCCCGAGTGGTTCGATCGGGTGCAGACCGTGACGACGATCGCAACTCCGCACCACGGCACACCGCTGGCGTACTTCCTCACCACCATGGCAGGCACTCGACTGCTCGAGACCTTGTCGCTCATGACGTTCCTGACGCTGCGGGCGGGCGGACCTCCGCTCACGGCGCTCACGCCGCTGATCGCCGGGTTGAGCCGGTTGGATCGCGCGTTCGGGATGGAGGTCAAGGCGCTCGAGCGCACCACGGATCTGCTTCTTCGCTTCATCGAGGAAGAAGGACAGACGGAGGTCCGCGAGTGGTTCGAAGGGATTCACAGTGATCAGGGTGCGATCATTCAGCTCACGCCCGAGTCGATGGACATCTTCAACGCCGGGGTGGAGGACAACCCCGAGCTTCGTTACGGGTCGGTCGTCACCCGCATGCCTCCGCCGATCCCGGCCCGTCTCATTCGCCGCTTGCGCTCGCCCGCCCAGGCGCTGTCAGCAGCACTCTTTTCGACCTTGTACGTCGGCGCCGGGCGGACTTCGAGGATTTACCCCCCGCCCAACCCCTCACCGGAGTCGCGCCAGGCGGTCGAAGAGGGGCTCGGGATCCGACTCGACAACTCCCTGAACGACGGTCTCGTACCCAGCGCGAGCATGATTTGGGGAGAGGTTCTCTGGGCGGGTACGGCCGATCACCTGGACGTGCTCGGTCACTACGCGGGGGACAAAGACTCGGGCCATACCGACTGGATGGTCAGCGGCGCGGAGTTTCGGGATCCGAACTTCGAGGAGGTGATGGACGCCATCAGCGATCACCTCCTCGGTGGACCGGCCCGGCCGTCCGAGCCCTGAAGCGTGTTGGTGCCCGCTTTCATTCACCGGGCGCTCCAGGTGGGAGCGTCGCCTAGAGCTCGTATCGGTCGCGATGGTTCCGGAGGTACTCGATGTAGTACTCGGCTGGCTGGTGAGGCTCCGGATCGCCCGCTTCGGCATCCGCACTCAGCCGCTTCATCAGGTCACCAAGTCGCTTGCTCGGCGGAACGTCGAAGGCGTCCATGATCAGCGTTCCGAGCCCCTTCGGCAACGGTGGAACCTTGGCGTCCTCCGTTTTGAGATCACGGATACGTTTGGCCAGCAGGCTGATCTGACGAACACCGCGACGACGCTTCTCGGGTCGTTTGGTCGTGATGTCTGCACGGCTCAGATCGAGCAGATCGCGCAGCCCGTCCCCCATCTGCTTGTAGAAGCGACGCACGGCTGCGTCGGTCCAGTCCTCTTCGTACTGAGCTGCGCGGAGGTGGTGAAGAATCAAGAAGTGAATCCGTTCGCGCTCGAAGCCTTCGAACCCGAGCCGGTCGGCAACACGCTTGCGAAACATCGATGCCCCCACCTCGGCGTGTCCGTGAAAGGTCACGTTACCACGCTCGTCGATGCGACGGGTCTTGGGTTTGCCGATGTCGTGGAGGAGCGCGCCCCACCGTACCTCGAGGCGCGGCACGGACTGCTTCACGACTTGCTTCGTGTGCTTCCAGACGTCTTTGTGGCGCCACTCGTTGTCGCCAAAGCCAACCATGGCGGCAACCTCGGGAAGCCAAGCGTCGAGGCAGCCGACCGACTCCACGGCATCCAGACCGGGTTCGGGGTGCTTTGCGGTCAGCAGGCGATCCATGTGCTCCCGGAACAGCCCGCGAGGGAGTGCACGCCACTCTGCGGGCCCAGGGCGCTCCGGAGGCTCGGACAGCGCAGCCTCACCCGCCGCTACATCCGCGGCCCATCGCAGAGCCTCGATCGCCCGGTCGGGCGTTACGTCTCTTTTGGTCACCGCCGACATCGCCTACCTAGCCCAGTATATCGTCAAGCGCCGCGAGAAGGCGCGCATTCTCTTCCGGTGTCCCAATCGTGATCCGAATGCAGCTCCGGAGCCGTTCTTGGCTCCGTCCGAACTGTCGAACGGCGATCTCGCGTTCGAGAAGGGCCGCGCAGAGCTCCGGCACTTCGCCGCCAAACTCGACCAGCAAGAAGTTCGCGTCACTCGGGTAGGGACTCAGCGAATCGTGACGTGCGAGCTCGGTCATCAGACGCTGGCGCTCTGCTACCACGATCGTGATCTGGTCTTCGAGCAGGGGCGCGAGCTCGGTCAGCGCCAACGTCGCAGCGACCTGCGAGGCGGTGTTGAGATTGAAGGGTTGGCGAACCTTTTCGAGCTCCGCCGACAGCGCTTCGTCCAAACGAACCCAGCCGACTCGAAAACCAGCGAATCCGATCTTCGACAGTGTGCCCAACAGAGCGCACTGAGGCTTGTCCTCGCAGAGGCTCGGTTGGTTGGCGAGAGCAGAAGGCTTGCTGTTCCTGCGGCAGCCATGCCTCCGAGAAATTGACGACGTGTTGTTTGGTGAGACGTTGGCATTGGACGAAACCCTTTGGGAGGATGGGAGCGAATGTGTTTGGAGTTCATGACCACGTATGCGCCACCGTAGGCCTTACGGGTGATGATAGTGACTTTGGGTACTGTGCACTCGGCGAAAGCGTACAGCATTTTGGCACCGTGCTTGATGATCCCGCCGTATTCCTGGTCGGTGCCGGGCAGGAAGCCCGGAACGTCCTC
>CBDUCC010000049.1:0-15092 GCA_965365555.1 uncultured Myxococcales bacterium
CGCAAACGCAGCCCTCGGTGAACATGTTGCACTCTTCGTTGTCGAAACAGTTGCCGGGGTCTCGGCAGAAGAGATCGTCGTCGCACTCCGGGCACACACAGTCATCGTCCGGACCGCACTGACCGTCATCCGTGCAGGGCTCGACCATGCTGACCATTCCGCCGGAGCCGCCTGGGCCGCCGCCCGCCCCAGCACTTGCAGCTGTACCCCCTTCGCCGCCGGTTCCGGATACGCCCCCCATTCCGGCCACGCCTCCAGAGCCCGCGCTTCCGCCTGTGGCCGATGTGCCGCCCATCCCCGCAGACCCCTCGTTCGAAGAGTCGTCGGAGCACCCAGCGACCAAGAGAGCGAAGAGGATCGCGCAAAGTCGAAGCGAGTTGCCCATGGTTCCTCCTGACGTGGAGGAAGCACGGTACACCCGTGGAGGATTTCCCACAATAACCCTATTGGCCAACGGTTCTGCTCAGAACCGCACAAACACGTCGAACTCGGGCGAGATCGAGTTCAGCACCGAAGCGGGGACCACCAAGCCCACCGGCTCCACGAAGAACGCTCCGTATCCGACACCGAGCCGGATGTTGGCGCGGTTCCAGGAGAAGACCGCTCCGGGGATGACGGCGAAGGCGTTGTTGTCGAGGATGTCGGCCTCGATTCCGATGACGGCCCCCGTATCCTCGTCCACGATGAACTCGCCGCGCACGACCGTTTGGCTCACGTAGGGGAGCCATCGCGTCGTCAGCGTAAGCGCGACTACCCGTGACAGGCGCCACTCGAACATTCCGTAGAGCTGGAACATATCGACGACGGCGCTCCCGCTGACATCGCCTTCGAAGGGCCGCGTCCCACCGGTCGCTTGGGTCGCGGTGTACTGCCCCCCGATGTGGATACTGATGCGCGAGTTGATGCGCACCGACGAAGTGACGCTGATGGGATAGATGAGCCAGTCGACGGAACTGAACTCGTCGTCCGTCGTGCAGACCTGCCCCTCGGGATTAAGCATCGGGTTCGTACACGAGGCCACGCGACCCCATAGAAACTCGAACGACAGGCTGAGCGCGAAACGCTTCCGATTGATGAGCGTCGACTTGAACTCGATGTTCGGCGAACCGATCGTCTCGAACTCCTCGAGAAAGAGACCGGCAAGCCAGGGAACGGTGTAGGTGGAGATCTGCAGATACTTGAAGATCCCGTAGCTAAGCTTCATCGCTCCCAGGCGAAATTGGCGTCGCTCCAGGCTATACGCCGTGGTGTCGAGAATCCGTTCTTTGTACGTGTGATACGCGCGCGCCGTCGACGGAACCGCTGAGGCACCGACGCTCATCGTACAGATGACCGCTACCAGGAGATGCTTCCGGAGGGAAGGGTGCATTCGCGTTCCTCGAGGCTGCAACTGCAACCGTCATCTCCCGTGCAGATGGCATCCCGAATACCCTGGCGAAGGGTGTCGAGGTTGAACAGATAGACGAAGCTCGTGCCGTTATCGAGCTCCCACAAGATCTCGAGGTCTCCTCGACCGCGAAGACGGAAACTCTGCTGGAGGGGAACTTCCTTGCCGGCCACCTCCAAAGTCCCTTGGAGGACGAAGGTCGCCACCAGGTCGCGCAGCGGCTCGCCCGTCGGCACAGGCTCCTCTCCGAAGTGAACGGCGACCCCTCCGTCGTACGCGGTCTGCAGGGTGGCACCGGCCACCGTCGACAAGAACCTACAATGCGCTGCATCCCCCCAGACCTCGGGGCGAATGTCGCCTGTATCGAGCACCATCGTGAGCTCGATCGATCCGGTCGGCTCGCCGTTGTTGTCGACGACGTTCGGATCCCAGCCCGGGCAGTTGTGATTGATCTCGATCACCGCGTTCGGTTGTGGGAAGGCGCCGAGCCCTGGCACGACGAGGTTGCCGTTCTCATCGCTGTTCTGGTTGAGCTCTACTTGGACACTCACGATGACATCCAGAATCTGCTCGAACACCTGGGACTGCTCGAGCCGCTCCCGAAGCTCGAGAAGCTCATCGCCCACCGCCGCCATTACAGTGCTGCTAATCTCCGCCGACGGGCTGGCGTACGCTACGAGCACATCATCGATCTCGGGCGCGTCCGGGATGTCGAGACCCTCGGCGCAGGACGCCGCCATAAACGCACAGAGCAAAAACAGGAGGCGTAGGCAGGCGCGAACCACGGGTGGACCCTAGCGCACCGGTTGCGTGGGTCCAGAGCGACTCGGCGTCCCGCTCATTTTCCGCGGCAAACATGGGTTGGGGCGGTGCGGAGCGGGGTCAGTGAACGGGGCGCCGAAAAAATGCGCTGGCACCTGGTGGGTGCGCGTTTCATAACCCTCCCGGTGTTGTTGCGTCTCGCCATCCTCAGCCTGCTCGTGATCTCGGCGGTCGCGTGCAAGCACAACAAGCGAGCCAACACCACGGTTCGCGAGCGAGCCGCCTTTGATCTCCTGTGCGACCCCAACGAGCTGGAGCTCGGAGTCATCGATACCGAGGGCGCGCGAAAGCTCGTCACTCAGATCGCCGTCTATGGCTGCGACAAGAGGGCGGTCTACGTCTACTACCCCGACGCCGACACCTGGGTCATCGACGGCGCGGTCGCCGAGGTGCCCGAGGACTTCAAGTTGAAAGAAGGCGCAGGCGAAGGTCGCAACAAGAAGAGCAAGCGAAAAGCGCAGAAGGCCGAGAAGAAGGGCAAGATGGATTCCGGCTACTGAGCCGATCTGCAAAGTTTGCACTTGGCGGGGGTCGGCCACCGGGCCTACATTGCTCTCGGGTTCGTCACTGGACCTGCCAGAACGCCAACCGGGAGGTATTCAGTGTTTGTTTCATGTGTTCAGCGACGCGCCGTCGCGGTGCTCGGAGCGCTCTTGACGGTTCTCTCCTTGCTCGTCGTCTCCGTGTCGAGCCGCGCGGAACCTGCTGCTCTCGATGAGGCCCCTTCGTCCAAGGAAGAGAAGCAGTCGATCACCGTTCCCTCCGGTACGGCGATGATGGTCAAGACGGGGACCGAGGTGTCCTCGAAGGACAAGCCGGGGCGGCGGTTCAGCGCGACACTCCAGGCCAACCTTCTTGCGGGCGATGAGGTCGTCGCCAAAGCCGGCACGGAGGTCTACGGCCGTGTGGTCAGCTCGACGCAGGTCGGGCGAGGCATCGTTGCGTCGCATTCCAACCTCGTTCTCGGCCTTACCGACATCAACATCGACGGGACAATGTATCCGATCCAGACGGGAAGCTTCTCCGAGGAGTCGACTGGAATCATTTTGCAGAGGAAGTCGGTGGTCATTCCCGCAGGCAGCCTGCTCGAGTTTAGGCTCACGTCACCGCTCACCGTGAAGAAATAGCGTTCCCTTCCGTACGCCCTAGGTGGACAACGATCGGGTCGAAGCCGCGAATGATGAGACTCTCTCTTCACACATGGGTCACGCTCTTCGCTACTGGCCTCGCCGCCTGTGGTGGTGTCGGGGAATACCGAAAGACCGGCGGCACGTATGCGGCCCGGGGTCCGAGCTGTGACTACCGCGTGATTCGAAACCGGATCGTCGAACCCTACGAAGAGCTCGGGGTCGTCGACATCGATGCGTTCTCGATGAAGCAGCTACCGAACACCGAGGAAGCTTTCCGCAAGGTCGTAGGACCGGTGGTGTGCGACGCGGGCGGCCATGCCGTCATTCCAACACTCAATGTCTACGGCCGCTGGGTCCACGGAACCATCATTCGCTTCAGCCCGGCGGAGTGCGCGCGTTGCCGGTCGACGAGCTCCGCAGGCGAGGAGGAATAGCGGCCCATGCTGACGGCCCTGATCGTGATGGTCATGAACGCGGCGGGGGTCGCTCCCACCCCTGCCCAGATGCAGAAGTATGAGCTCGACTACCACGAGCGAATGCATCACGTGCACATCGACTTCTCGAGCACTCGAATCGCGATCGGGCAAAAGAACATCACGATCGGGCTCGGCTACGAGTACCACATCGATCGGCAGTTCAATGGGGTCTCGTTCGAGGTGCTTGGGCAGAAGCTCGGCCGCCTTCTGTTTCAAGGTCCGCAAGATTGGTGGGTCGGTGGCGGGATCGCTTGGTGGCCGGTTCGTAGCGTCAAAGTCTTCATGCAGGCAGGGGCGCTCTTCGACGACCTCGGCACCGCTGCGCAGGGCCGCGTCGGCGTGGGCTACAATCTCCGCTTGTTCATGATCGCGGTCATGCCGTACGTCTACTTTCAAACCACGGACGGTGCGCGAGCGCCTGATGCGACCCCGCTTCGTGGCTTCACCTGGGCCATCGGCGCGCGGATTCAATACTGAGAGGCAATGAGTCGCATTCAACGATTTCTGTGGATTCTGACGGCCCTGGCGACGACTGCGTCGAGCCTGCTCGCCTGCAAAGGGCCTCCGCCGACGAATTCGGCGGTCATGAGTCGGGAGCCGAATCGGCTTCTCTGGGGCGACACACACGTCCATACCAGCTACTCGGAGGCCGCTCAGCGGCCGGAGAATCGCTTGGCAGACCCGGATACGGCATACCGCTGGGCCCAAGGACTTCCGGTCGTTCATCCGTACACCCGGGCCAGGGTGCAGCTAAAGACACCGCTCGATTTTCTCGTCGTGACCGATCATGCCGAAGGACTCGAGAAAACTGCCTGGAGCGGCGCGGTCGAGGCGGCGCAGAGTCACTATGTCCCCTGCACGTTCACCACGTTCATCGGTTGGGAATGGACCTCCGAGCAAGGCGACCATGGCCTTCATCGGATCGTCTTCATGAACGAGGGCGCGGAGCAGGCGCGCGAGATTGTCCCCTTCAGCGCGCTCGACGGCTCGCGTCCGGAAGACTTGTGGGACTGGCTCGAGGAGACGCGCAGCCGATTGGGAATCGATTTCATCGCGATTCCACACGGTGCAAACCTCAGCGGCGGCAGGATGTACGCCGAGGTCGATAGTGACGGGCTGCCGATGACTGCGGAGTACGCGAGAGCGCGCATGCGATGGGAGCCGGTAGCCGAGGTCACGCAGATCGAGGGCGACTTGGAAACCCATCCAGCGCTTTCCCCCGAGGACGAGTTTGCAGACTTCGAGGCATTGTCCGGCGCGCCGAAACAAGGCGAAGCCGACTACGCCCGCACGGCGTTGTTGCGGGGGATTCGGCTCGGCCAGTCGGTCGGAGCTAACCCTTTCCAGTTCGCGATGATCGGCTCGTCCGGGTCTCATACGGGCCTCGCCTCCGTCGAGGAAGACTACTTCTGGGGGGCGATCCCGTCCGAGGCCGACCGCGTCGGCGCGCAAGGCCTGACAGCCGTTTGGGCGGAGGAGAACACGCGGGCTTCGATCTTCGATGCCTTCCAGCGCAAAGAGGTCTACGCGACCACAGGGCCTCGCA
This sequence comes from uncultured Myxococcales bacterium, assembly GCA_965365555.1. Lineage (GTDB taxonomy): Bacteria > Myxococcota_A > Polyangia > Polyangiales > Houyiibacteriaceae > SG8-38. Next base: position 5,362 of record CBDUCC010000049.1, read on the forward strand.
TCCGCGTCCGATTTTTCGGCGGATGGAACTTCAACGCGAAGCTGGCTCGCAAAGCGAACATGGTCACGACGGGGTACACGCTGGGCTACCCGATGGGAAGCGACCTCCACGAGGCGCCTGAAGACAAGGCACCGACCTTCCTGATGTACGCCGTACAAGATCCCGAAGGCGCGGCTCTCGACCGCATACAACTGGTGAAGGGCTGGGTAAATGACGAAGGTGAGACCAAGGAGAAGGTCTACGACGTCGTCTGGTCCGGCGGTCGCGAGCGTGGGCCCGACGGGAAGGTTCGCCCGGTGATGAACACCGTCGATCTGGCCACGGCGAAGTATGGGGACGTGGAAGGGTCGCCTGCGCTCTACGGCTTCTGGTCCGATCCGGAGTTCAGTCCCGAGCAGCCGGCATTTTACTACCTTCGCGTCCTGCAGGTTCCGACGCCGAGGCATAGCCTCTATGATGCGCTTGCTCGAGGCGTCGACCCGGAGGAGACCGGACACCCGCCGACCATACAAGAGCGCGCGTACACCTCGCCAATCTGGTACACGCCCTGATCAGGCGCGTTTTTAGAACTTGCCGCTATTCGCCCACTCGGAGTGTGGGGCGATCGTCTCGATGTTGCTCCAGTGCTCCACGATCTTCCCCTCGGACAATCGCCAGATGTTGAACACTGCGACTGCCTCCTCATCGGTGACTGATTTTGAATAGCTCACCACGAAGTCGCCTTGGCCGATCAGCTTGAAGACGCACTCGCATTGCACGCCGGCGTCCTGGGCAAGTTCGATCCTGGCGCGCATGGCCTCTTTTCCATCTTCGATCCCGACGGCGTGCTGAATCAGATCGTCGTCGACGTAGTCGTCGAAGTGGTCGAGGTCACCATTCTGAAGCACCTCGGCCATGAAGAGCCGGACTCGGCTCTTGTTGTACTCGGTGAGCTCGAGGTCGCGGACCTCAACCGTGCCGTCGACTTGGGTGTGTCCCGAGGGTCCGACCCCCTCGAACGCGCTGATGACGTCCCAGTGTTCGATGATCTTTCCCTCGTCGTCGGTGTCGAACAGGTCCGTGGTGATCCACTGCGCCTCGCCGTCGTTCAAGGACTGGTGCGCATGCAAGAACACATGCCGCCCGTCCTCGATGGCGCGAACGATCTCGATCTCGCGCTTGGGATTGCGTGCGATGAACGGTTCGAAGAACGCGACGAAACCCTCGGGCCCGTCGGCTACACCGGTGCTGTGCTGCGTGTAGCGCTGCCCCGTGTGCGCAGCTACCGCCTCGCGCGGCCGGCCGTCCCGAATTCCCTCTAAATAGATCCCCTTGGCGTGCTCGAGCCGAATCGACATCGGCACCATGGTACCGAAGATCGACCCGATGCGGATCCCTATTTGCGAAGCCACTGTGTTCGTCCCTCGAAACCATGTGCCGGACCGAATGCTGCGGCCTGGAGTGCGCGCCAATGTGGTTGAGGCCGCTGCTGACCCGTCCTCATCTGCGACCGCATCTAAACCCGGGTCAACATCGCCGCGCGACTCAGCGCGATCGTCGGTCGGGCGCTTTCACGGAAGCCAGCTTGGAGCGCAACTCGAATGCCGTGCTCGAACGCGCGCCCGGTCACGTGCAGCTTGGGCTCGCAGATCAGAAGTCCCCCCCCGGGCTCGAGCGACTCCCTCAGTTGCCCAAATAGCCGATCGAGGTCCTCCACCTCATGCACCATCCAGAAGGCGACGGCGAAACTGAAAGGAGGCTGTGGCTCGAGCCCGAGGTCATCGACGCGGGCTTGCACGAGATCGACGCGCTCGGCCAGTCCGCTTTGCCGGAGTCGTCGCGTGGTCATTGCCAACATGCGAGGCTGAAGATCGACGGCGACGACCCGTCCTTTCGGACCAACCAGTCGCGCCAGACCCTCGGCATTGAAGCCGGCGCCGCAACCGAGATCGAGAATGCGCATGCCCGGCCGAACGAAGGGGCTGAAGATCTCATCTGGATCGTGGAACCACCTGCGCATCGGGTTGTCGAAGCTGCGAACGAACCACCAGGGACAAACATGCGCCATGGCCGGCACTCTACCTCATGCAGTTGGTGACTATCGCTGTCTCCGTCAGCGCTGGCCGCCCATCCGCCGTGGACGAGCGGTTGCAGCGATGGGGTTTCACACCAGCCGAGACGGAAGTCGCCTTGCGGTTGCTCAAGGGGTTGAGCCACAGCGAAAGCGTCGAAATCCGACCGGTTTCGGAGGCGACGGCACGACAGCAGGCGCAGCCGGTCTACCAAAAACGGGGGGCTGGCCGAACGGTACGACCGTGCCGCGTTCTTTGTGGAAGACCTCATGTTGCCAACTCCGGTCGAAGGACACTCGGCGCGGCGTGCGAAGTCTTCGAAGAGCGGAGCGTGCTGGAAACGAATTTCATTTGCATAGACAAGCCGCGGCCACCGATCGAATCCCTGCCGAGCTGCTAAGCCTTGAGCTGACTCTCGGGATATGAGTTACTCGAAAGACCGCAGAGCCCATGCGTCGAACTGTTCCCGATCTTGGTGTGCTCGCGATCGCCGCCTGCATCGCGGCGATCCTGATGGGTTGTGGCGCGAACGGGGGTGACACCGGTGAGCCCGATGGCGGGCTGCCTCCAGACGGCGGAACCGGAGCGGTCGGGGGAACCGCAGGGAGTGCAGGCAGTGGCGGATTGGGTGGCGCCGGTGGCACGAGCGGATCGGCTGGCGGCGGTACGGGAGGAACCGGTGGGACGGGCCAGTTCCATCCCCCCGGCTACGAAGACTCCGACGTGCACGGGCTCTCCTTGAGACAGGGAGAGCTCGATTGCCGCCTCTGTCACGGGATGGACCTTACCGGTAGCGATCGCGAGCCGAGCTGCGACAGCTGTCATACGCCCTCTGATCCTCTTGCCTGGCGCACCGACTGTGTATTCTGTCACGGCGGCGTCGAAAACCCGAGCGGCGCTCCACCAAAGAACCTCGACGGAACGCTGAGCAGCCAGGGAGCGACGTTCCCGGCGCACGATGCCCATGTGACAACCGCGATGACCACAGTCCTCGATTGCGTCGAGTGTCACGTGCAGCCCAACGACGTCCTCTCCGCCGGCCACGTCTTCGATGACACAGGCGGCAGCGCCGAGGTCGATCTCGTCGGAGGGCGCAGCCCGAGCGGAGCATACGACTCGGCAACCGGTTGCTCGAGCCTCTACTGCCATGGCACCGGCCGTGGAGCCGACGGCAGCGTCTCGCGGAGCAGTCCTCCGATGCGCTGTGCGAGCTGCCATGCGGATGCGAGCAGCCCGGCGGACGACCTCGCTACCATGAGTGGTCTGCACAGCTTTCACATCTCGGTCGGAGCGGCGTGCCAGGATTGCCATCAAGAGACGACGGCCGACGGCGCGACCATTGCGACGCCGGCTCTCCACATCAATGGCCAGCACGACAGCGCGTTTTCCGCGCCCGGCTTCAGCTATGATCGAGCGGAGCAGAGCTGCAACGGGACCTGCCATGGATACCCGCACGTCTCGCGGTCGTGGACCGACTCGGGTGCGGGTGTTCACCCTGACGGTTTTGCCGATCCCGAGTTTCACGGTCCGGAGATGGAGCTCCAGCGCATCGATTGTCGCTCTTGCCATGGCTTAGATCTCAGCGGTGGCACGGGGCCGAGCTGCGACAGTTGCCACAGCGTCGGCTGGCGCTCGGACTGCGTGTTTTGTCACGGCGGAGATGACAATCTCACCGGCGCGCCTCCGCGCGATCTCGGCGCGCTGCCGCTGTCGGGCTCGCAGGCGTTCTCGGCACACACGGCACATGTGATCGAGGGCATCAGCCGGGCGTACGACTGCACCGAGTGTCATCTCAAGCCCTCCGATGTGCTGAGCATGGAGCATGCGTTCGACGACACGCCTGGCACTGCCGAGGTTGGCTTCACGATGGGGCTGAGTGCGGCAGCGAGTTATGATGGCGCCGGGGGTTGCAGCAACTCGTACTGTCATGGCAACGGCCGCGGCGACAACGGCGCGGCGACCGATGCGAGTGGACCCATGGCGTGTGATTCCTGCCACCCCGGCATGGACAGCGAGTCCGATTGGGACGCGATGAGTGGCGAACACCGCGAACACCTCGGCGAGGGCCTCCACTGCGGAGACTGCCACTTCGACGTGACGGAGAACGGCCGGTCCGTTCGGGCGCCCTTGCTACACGTCGACGGTGCGCCCGAGGTGCGGTTCAGCGAGACCGGAATCACATACAGTCCTGGGACCGGGCGCTGTTCGGGTCAGTGCCACGGCGAGCGACACGAGAGCGAGAGCTGGTAGCGCGATCTTTCCCGTCGGGTCCGACGGTGACGGGCTTGGTGAGAGCGCCAGTCTTCAGCGGGCGCGAGCGACCGCGTTTTCCCGAAATGTGAAGCCGCCTCCGGCCTCGCCGCTCGGTCCGGCGTCGTAGCTTGCTCGCCTTCGGCCGAGGCCCAGGCGCAGCAGGGAGAGGCCGAGCGGCACCGACATCCGCGGTGCCAGGAAGAGCGACTTCGACTTGACGCCGGTCATCGCGGCGCCGAACTCGTCCATGAAGCTCGCGCCGTGTCGCTGTGCCGTGAGCGCCGCCGTGTCGAGCAGCGTGGGGTATCGGCGAATGATTCGACCGGCGGCGGCGGAGATCGGAAAGTCTCGGCCGAATGCACGCATCCAGGCACGTTGGTACTCCGCCAAGCGCTTCTCGGACAGGTCTCCGCGATCGAGCGCTTCCGAGAGAACCCGTGCCGCGATCTTGGCCGCGACCATCGAAGTGTGGATGCCTTCTCCGGTGAGCGGATCGGTTTGACCGGCGGCGTCCCCCACGACCAGCAGCGCCTCTGCGTACGTGCGCTTCTCGCCGCCCAGACGAAGCGGCGAGATCCCCGGCGCCTCGAGCGGTTCGGCACGGTCGCCGAGCACTTCCTGCACGAAGGGGTCCCGGCTCACCTCCGTCTGAAGTAGCGACTTGAGCTGTGTCGGCGGAGTCCGCCCCCCTGGCAGGACGTAGCAGCCGAGGTCGATGTCGCCGTTCGAGTGCCGAAAGAATGCGACGTATCCCGGGATGACGTACTTCGGGTAGAGCAGCACGCCGTCGCTCCTGAAGTTGTGCGTGCCGCCTTTGATGTACTGCCGGCTCGCGGCACTGTTCGCGCCCGTCGTCACCACTCCGAGTGCACGGGCGATCTTGCTTTTCGCGCCGTCGGCTGCGATTAGAGATCGCCCGCCGAACGAACGACCGTCCTTGCAGCGCACCGTCCACCGGTCTCGAAACGTCGTCTCGAGAACCGACGCTTCCTCGAAGAGCTCCGCCCCTCGACGTTGCGCGGCTCGGGCGATCCGCTCGTCACAGATGCGTCGACGGATGGCCGCGACCCGCGGAGCGCTCTGTCGGAAGCCTTCGTCTGGGCTCACGAAACTCAGCCCTGAAGGGGATACGAGGCCCCCGGACCGCACCCACTGCACTGCGCCCTCGGCCTCGAGCTCGTCGAGCACGCCCATCTCTTCGAGAAGGTCGAGCGCAGGCGCGCACCATGCATCCCCACAGCGCTTGTCTCGCGGGAACCGGGCCTTTTCCAGCAGAGCGACGCGCTTTCCGCTCTGAGCTGCGTAGTAGGCGGCAGTCGCCCCAGCCGGCCCAGCGCCCACGATGATCACGTCATAGATCGGCGGGGTCGAGAACACATCAGAGCTCTTACATCAGCCGATGCGCGGCGTCGATCGGTCCTGCCAGGTCTCTACCGCGAAACGCGACGACACCGAGCTCAATTCGAGCGGTCTGTGACAGGGAACACAGGTCGACCTCACCCAGCGTACCCACAACCTCGCGATCCTCGATCGAAGTCGATACCCTTCGAAGGGCGTGCGTCGCCCCACGGCGTCCGTCGCATTCCCGTTTTGGTTCATCGGAGAGCTTCATGACAACCACCGTGCTTGGCCGGCGTGCAGGCCTACTGCTTCTCTCATTCGTCCTGTCCGCCTGTGGTAGCGACGGTGGCGGCGACGGCGGAACCGGCGGTAGTTCCTCCGGGGACGAGGTCCGCGACAAGCTCGCCGCGCTAGGGGTCAATGTGGAGGAGACGCCACGGCTCGATGACGACGCGGAGCCACTTCCCGACGACTACAGCCCTTTCGGATCGGCGCAATCCTTCGATACGATCGAGGAGATCCTGCTGGTCGGTCCTCAGTTCGAGAACAGCAGTAGCGTCTTCACGATCTATGAGCTGCAGAGTCAGAACGACCGACCGATCTACGCCAAAGAGAACTTCTTCACCCCGAGCCCGAGTGAAACTCCGTGGGCGACCTCCACCGGCGCGGCCCCCGGCAATCTAAGAGCGACTGCAGCCGGAGACATCGACGGCGATGGGCTCGACGAGGTGGCCGTGCTGTATCGTCAGGGAGCAGCGGGAGCGGTCACGCTCATCACCTACGAGGAGAACGTGTCTTCGGGAGTCATCGGTTTCGCACCCGATCAGTCGCTCGTGATCAGCAACGATCCGATCGTGAGTCTTTCCCTCGAGGCTGGCGACTTCGACGGCGACGGTTTCTCAGACTTCGCGGTGGGTCTTGGCTTGGCCTCGGAGGCTCGAGTGTTGTTCGTCGAGAACGTCGCCGGTGCGCTCGAGCTAGGTTCGACGGTGAAGACTCTTCCGCAGGCTGCCGCCAACAGTGAGATCTCGCTTTCGATGTCGAGCGGCAACCTCGACTACGACGCCGGGAACGAGCTGGTCGTCGTGGTCAACGAGCTCTTCGATGCCAGCGGCTCGGACAATGGCGCAGCGCGCTACTTCATCATCGACGATGCCAACGCCAGCTACTCCGATGTCCAGAACAACCTGATTCGCGCGACGCTCGCCGAGGTGAACCGGACTGCGATCGTTGCCGACGTAACGACAGGCGACATCGACGGCGACAACGTGGACGAGGTCGTCTTTGCCGGGCTCCAGGGCTTCGATCCCAATGGAACTTGCGGATATCGGTACCTGCTCGTCGCACTCGACGACATCAAACGCGGTATCGTGCCGCTCGGCGGGTTTGATCTCGTCCCGAGCATCCACGGCGGTTGCTCTGGGGCTTCACCCGGTACGCTGCGGTACGTCCACGTCAACGCGCTCGACCTCGATGGAGACGGACTGCCCGAGATCCAGGCGAACCAATACGTCTTCGACGACTTCGCGAGCGCGGCACCATTCACGCAGTATCAGTGGGGCTTCGACGAGGACGATGCTCCGCTTTTCGCGAGGATTCCGGACGGCTCGCTCTTCGCCAGCTCCGATGGCTTCACCGGGCGCTTCGACCGTGACACCTCGACCATGATGGTAGGGGACGCGACCGCCGATGGGCGTCAAAACATCGTGTTCTACTCGCAGTCGACCAACCAGCTAGAGACCTGGGGTCTCAGCAATCCGGACTCCGGCGACTCGCCCCTCACCGACCCGATTTTCGAAGGTGACTGGCGGCTCATGAACGCGTTGACCGTTCAAGATCCCGGCCCGGACCCCGTTCGCCCCATCATCATCGATTGCAACGTCAACTACGACAGCGTCGCCGTGAGATTCTCGGAGGGCGAGTACAAGCTGATCTTCACGGAGCCCATCATCATTGCCGCGCTGGCCGCCGCTCCGTGCGCGGAGGACCTGGCACAGAATCCCGATGCATGTCGAACCTCGTTCGGCGAAGCCACCAGCACGACCGTGACCGAGGAGAAAGTCTACTCCGTTCGTGCGAGTGCCACGGTCGGTTTCGAGACGGAATTCAGCGCTTTTGGAGTGAAGGTCACCGGCGTGGAGCTGCTCGCGACTCTCCAAGGGCGAGCTGCCAAAATTCGATCGAACGCCTATCAGGTGACCAAGCGAATCGTCTACACGACGGGCCCCATCGAAGACACCGTGATTTTCACGACGATTCCGCTCGACCAGTATACGTACGAAATCACCTCGCACCCCGATCCTGAGCTGGTCGGCTCGAAGGTCGTCATCTCGCTACCGCGTGAGCCGATTGAAGTCCAGGTCGAGCGGGATCGCTACAACGCGAACGTCGTGACCGGAGGGCCCGTGATCGACGAGCTCGTCCTCGGTCATACGCCGGGCCTCCTTTCGAGCTATCCAAGCGCCTCGGACAAGGACGCGCTCCTTTCCGAGTTCGAAGGCTTCGAGTTTGGTCCTGCGGCCGTCGGCAACTCGGGCGGCTCGAGCTCGCTCTCCATCAACGTCGCAACGGAGACGGGCGAGGGCCAGAACTACGGCGTCGACTTCGACTTCAACGCCAAAGGTACCGTGGGTTCCGTGGTTGCGGGTTTCGGAGTCGGGTACTCGCAAGATAGGACCGTCCTGATCACTCACGGGGAAGAGTCCGAATACACCGGCACTGTCTCCGACATCAACCTCCCCACCGACGAGTTCGGCCCAAACCGCTATTCGTGGGGAATCTTCACGTACGTCTTCGACGACCCGGTGTCGGCGCAGCAGTACGAAATCGTGAATTACTGGGTGGAGTAGAGCATGAACCGAACCAATCGATCCCCGAACGCAGCGCTGCTCCTGGCAGCGACCTTCGCCTTTCTAGGATGCGGCGACAGCGGTGATGGCTCTCCCGGTGGAGGCGACGGCGGCGACGGCGGAGGCGGCGGACCGAGCGACAACACGGCACCGGTGGCCAATGCCGGCGAGTCGGTAGACGTCTCGTCAGGCTTCAACGTCACACTGGATGGGAGCGCGAGCTCCGACGCAGACGGCGACGCGCTCAGCTACACCTGGACCCAGACCAAGGGGCCCGACGTCACCAACGGGGCCGGGACCCTGACGGGCGTCGATCCGAGTTTCGTCGCACCCGACGAGGTCGACACGATCATGTTCGAGCTCGTCGTCAATGATGGCGTGGAAGACAGCGCGCCGGCCAGCGTCGCGGTCAACGTGTTCGAAGACCTCAACGTCACGTACTTCGTCGACGGTGACAACGGAAACGACGAGACCGGAAACGGAAGTCGGGACAATCCGTTCGCTTCGATCGGCAAGGCGGTTTCCGAGCTCACGTCCAATCTGGAAGACATCTACGTCCGAACGCGCGCCGGTGCCGATCCGTACGATGAGACGGCGACCGACCTCGACATCCCCGGGGGAACAAGCCTCTACGGAGGTTATGGGAGCGGCTGGATGAGGAACGTCGAGGCGAACAAGACTCCCATTCAGACGAATCACCGCGGTATTCAACTGTTCGAGGTCACGCAGAATGCCTGGGTTTCGGGCTTCGACATTCGGACGAGCGACTCGCCCGAGGCGCGCGAGAGCGTGTTCGGGGTGTCGGCTTTAGGGAGCGGAGCCTTTGGCGTCGTGGTCGAAGACAACATCATCACGACCGGTGACGTGGAAGCCGGCCAAGATCGAAGCCCGGGATCGAACTACGGCGTGGTGGTTCGCTTTTTGGCCTCGGCGAAGATCGCGAACAACGTGATCACCGTCGGGAGCGGCGGGGACGGGCTCGACGGTGCCGATGGAGACGATGGCAACCCCGGCGACGACGGAGAAAACGGCAACCAAGTCAGCGGCAACCGGGCCCTTGGTGGGGACGCCGGACCGGGGGGTGATGGAGGTCGTGGCGGCACTCGTGGTGGTGGCATCAATGGCAACGGCGGCGGTGGCGGCAACGGAAGCCCCGGTACCGCGCCGTGCGTTGGCTCTATCGCGGGCGGCGCCGGCGGGCCCGGCGGCTCCGGGAACGTCGCGGACGGTGGCAGCC
>CBDUCC010000050.1:0-15087 GCA_965365555.1 uncultured Myxococcales bacterium
CCTGGCCCTCGCACGGTTGGTGCGAAACGGAGAGACGGTTCCGGTCAGTGTTCCGATGGCGATGAAGGGCTACCCCGAGCACAACGTGCGCGTACGAGCGGGCGATCAGCTGTACGTTCCACCAGGCACCGAGATGCTGATCATGGTCCTAGGCGACGTCAACGCCTCGCAGCCCGTCGCCTATCGGGAGGGTATTCGTCTATCGGAGGCGCTCGCGCGAGCCGGCGGCATCGACACCAGCCGAGGTGACCGCAAAGACATACGGATCATTCGTGGCCCGCTTCGCGAACCTCGTGTGTACACCACGAATCTCAAGGCGATGACGAGCGGTAAGGCCACCGATGTGGCGCTGGCGCCGGGCGACATCATCTACGTGACCAAGGCCTGGTACGCCAGCACGGCCGACGTGCTCGATGCCCTGTCGCCGGTGCTATCTCTTGCCAACTCGCTAGCCATTCTGGCCGTGGCCGGAGCGATCGGCACGCGATAGATGCACAGGCCCCTCTTTAGCCGGCTCCTCTCCGACGACATAGAGACGGAGGAGGTCGACCCTCACTCCGTCGGCGGTGGTCTACTGACCGCAGAGAGAGAGGCGGTCGAAGGCGCTGCTTCGTCGAGGATAGAGCAGTACACCGCCGGCCGCGTGTGCAGCCGCCTCGCCTTGAGTCGTTTCGGCGTCGCCGCGACGACACCGATCGTCCGAGGCGAAGACCGTGCGCCGATCTGGCCCGAGGGCTTCGTCGGCAGCATCACGCACACGGACACCTGGTGTGCCGCGGCGGTGGGGCGGAAGGAGAGCTTGCGGTCCGTTGGGATCGACCTAGAGCCGGCCATCCCACTCAAAGAGGCACTCTGGCGGAGGGTCTGCACTACGGGCGAGCGTGAGCGCTTGCGGGCGCTTCCGAACTCCGGGCTCATGGGCAAGATCCTCTTCAGTGCCAAGGAGTCGGTGTACAAGTGTCAGTACCCACTGACGAGCCAGTTTCTCGGCTTCCATGCGGTCGAGGTCGAGGTCGGGGACGGAGAGTTTCGCGCGGTGTTCAGGCAAGCGGCCGGGGAGTTCGAACCCGGCGACGAGATGAACGGCAAGTACCTCGTCGAAGGCGGACTGGTGGCTTCCGCATGCGAGCTCCGAGCGTGAACGAACCCCAGATCGTCATCATCGACGTACCTCGAGGCAGTTTCGTCAAGCGAAGAGACGATGGCACGGTCGACTTCGTGTCCCCGGTGCCGTCTCCCTTCAACTACGGCCATGTACCCGGCACGATATCCCCCGATGGCGATCGGATCGATGCGCTCGTCCTCGGCCCGCGCCTCGCGCGCGGTACGCGCCTGCAGGTGCAGACTCGCGGGCGAATCGGATTCCTCGACGGGGGCGTCTCCGACCCGAAGTGGATTTGTGCCGACTCGCCGCTCAGCGCCGCGGATCGGCGGCGCGTCGACGCGTTCTTTCGTGTCTACGCCAGGGCCAAGCGGCTGATCAACCGCATTCGCGGCAACAGCGGGCCGACTCGCTACCTCGGCTGGCTATGACCCCAGGCGTCGTTCAGACTCTTGATCTCGCTTGCCTGACTCGATCGACATACGAATCTTGTCGTCACTGAAGTCGGTGGACCCGCGCGCGTGGAATGACCTCAGTGGTGAAGACGACCCGTTCGTGGAGCACGCTTTTCTCTCCTTGCTGGAGGAGAGCGGCTCCGTCGGACGCGGATCCGGATGGGAGCCCTCCCATGTGACTGCCTGGCGCGGCAAGAAGCTCGTCGGTGCCTTGCCCCTCTACCTCAAGACTCATAGCTACGGCGAGTACATCTTCGATTGGGGTTGGGCCGATGCGGCGTCCCGTATTGGCATCGGGTACTACCCGAAGCTGGTTGCGATGGTACCGGTCACACCGGTCACCGGGCGAAGGTTCCTTTTCGCTCCGGGTGAAGAACCGGCGGCGTTGGTGTCTAGGATTCTCGACGGCTGTTTCGAGGTCGCCGATGGTACCCGCGCCTCCTCGCTTCACCTCTTGTTCCTCAGCCCGGAGGAGCAGGAATGGGTCTCGCAGGACGGACGGTTGCTGAGCCGACTGTCATTTCAGTTCCACTGGCAGAACCAAGCCTATGAGACATTCGACGACTTCATCGGGGCTTTTCGGTCTTCCATGCGAAAGAAGCTCCGAAAAGAGCGGCGGGTCGCCTCCGAGGCCGGTCTCGAGATCCACAAGCTTCAGGGCGAGGAGATCTCGCCGGCCGACTGGCGTTCGCTCGAGCACCTCTATCGGGCAACATGCGGCAGAAAGGGTTCATACCCGTACCTGACGACCGAGTTCTTCGAGTTGGCCCCGACGATGCTCGACGGAACTCCCCTGGTGTTCGCTGCTCGCGATCGAGGACGGATGGTGGCTGCATCGCTCAATTTCGAGAAGGGACGTCACCTCTACGGGCGCTACTGGGGCGCGACGGAACGCCACGACATGCTGCACTTCGAGCTCTGCTACTATCGCCTCATCGAGCATGCGATTGAAAGACGGATGCAGCGGTTCGAAGCCGGTGCTCAGGGTACACACAAGTTGAGGCGTGGCCTGATGCCTGTCCCCATTCACAGCGCGCACTGGATACGCCATCCGGTTTTGGCGCAGGCGGTTGCCGACTTCCTTCCGCGGGAGGCCGCATCCGTGCAGCAGCAGATTCGTGAGCTCGAGCATCATGGGCCGTTCCGTCGTCTTGGCGGGCATCGAGGCGCCGAGGCCCGAAGAGCGGGCGAATGACCGCGCTCTTCGTCTATTTCGGGATCGCGCTCGGCGTCTCTTTCCTATGTTCGATCCTCGAGGCTGCGCTGCTCAGCGTCACTCCGTCCCATTTGGCCAAGCTCGAGCAGGACCATCCGAAGGTCGGAGCACGCATGCGAGCCTTGAAGTCGCAAATCGATCGCCCGCTTGCGGCCATCCTCAGTCTCAACACCATGGCGAACACGGCTGGCGCTGCGGGCGTTGGTGCGCAGGCACAGGCCTTGTGGGGCTCGGAAGCGCTAGCCATCGCATCGGCGATTCTCACCCTCGCGATTCTCGTGGTCTCCGAGATTCTTCCGAAGACGCTCGGCGCGATGTACTGGCGGCGACTCACGGGATTCATGGCTGCTGTGCTGCCAGCGATGATCCTTCTTCTCTTTCCTTTCGTTTGGCTCTCGGAGTTCATCACCCGTGCGCTCCGGCGCCAACGGGTCGCGTTGACGCTCTCGCGGGAGGAGTTCGCAGCGCTGGCTGGAGTCGGCGAGCGGGAGGGGGTTTTCGACGAGTCCGAGATGCGGATTCTCCGGAACCTCTTCCATTTCGGCTCTCTGCGTACCCGCGACATCATGACACCGCGGACCGTCATGTTCTCGCTCGAGGAAAACGTCACCGTCCGGGATGCGCTCAGCGAACGTGGCTCCATGATCTTTTCGCGAATTCCGATTTGGAAGGAGTCGCCCGACCAGGTGACCGGCTACATTCTCAAGGATCAACTTCTGCTACGGGGCGCCCGCGATGAGCTCGACGTTCCCTTACGATCGTTTGCGCGAGAGGCGCTCATGGTGCCTGACACGATCCCGCTGCCGGCTCTGTTCGAGAAGCTCCTCGACAACCGTGAGCACATTGCCGTCGTAGTCGACGAATACGGCGGTACGGATGGAGTCGTCACGATGGAGGATGTGCTCGAGACGCTCATCGGGCTCGAGATCGTCGACGAGATGGATTCGGTTCAGGACATGCGCGCCATGGCGCGTTCGAAGTGGGAGGGTAGGGCCAAACACATCGACATCGACAGCGACTCCTCCAACCCGGACGATCCACCGAACCCAGCCCGCGGTCCGCAGCGATGAGCGCTTCCATGAGCGACGTGACCTTCCAGGGCTCGCGTACGGGGCGTTGGTTCTATGCGCTCAAGCCGGCAAGCTGGCCGAAGCTGGTGGTCCCTGCGCTGTTCGGGCAGCTTCTCGGGGCGAGCGGGAACGGGGCGCTCGACCTCGCGGCGTTTGGGTGGGGGGTTCTGTTCACCGGGTTCGGTCTCGCCTTCATCGTGCTCTTGAACGACTGGGGCGATCGTGAGGTGGATGCGATCAAACGAAGGATGTTCCCAGACGCATGCTCTCCGAAGACGATCCCGGACGGGATCTTGTCCGGCCGTTCGGTGGCCACCGCTGGTGCAGTTTGTGGCGCAGTGACGCTGGCGCTTGCCGCAGGGGCCGAGTCCTCGCTCGGTCGACCTTTCGCATTCGAGACCGGCCTCGGGTGCATGCTCCTATTCGTTGCGTACACCTTGCCGCCCGCGCGCTTGAACTACCGCGGCGGCGGAGAGCTGCTCGAAATGCTCGGCGTCGGGGTGGCGTTGCCCCTGTTCAACGTCTACCTGCAGCGGGGCGAGATTCCTTCGGAGGTTTGGCCATGGATCGCGGGCTTCGCCTGCCTGAGCCTGGCGAGCGCGGTCGCGAGCGGTTTGTCCGACGAACAGAGCGACCGGGCGGGCGGGAAGCGGACCTTTGCCTCGATGTTCGGCAATCATGCGGCGCGTCGTTTGACCGAGGGCGCGGTGCTCCTGGGCGCCGGAATCTGGGCGGCGGCCGCGTGGTTACGGCCCGACTGGTTGCCGGTCGGGGCAGTCGGCGCGGCGCTCCTCGTCGTTGCTTGGAATTTCATCGGCCTACGGCGTGTGAGCGACCAAGCCGTGACGAACGCTTTCCGGGCTCAGGCGATCTACAAGGGCTTCCTTCATCGCGCGATCTGGCATAGTACGACCGTAGCCTCCCTCCTCGTCTGGCTTCACTCGACGCTCTCATGACCGCTCACGCCATCGAACAGAACATCAACGAGCTGACCGAGATCGATACCACCATCGAGAACCTGCCTGCCGGTCCACTGACCCTCGACCCGTTTCGAGACAGAGCCACACCGCTTCGCGATCTCGTTGCCCGTCTCGCAGACGGGAGCCAGGAGCCTCATCTCGCGGCTGCCGCCTGTGCGGTCGCCGACGCGCAGCTCCAAGCGTTTCCGGAGAACCTACTTTGGGACTTCGATTATTACCTCGCTTCGATTCATTCCGAAGCCTTGGACGCCCAGGACTACGAGGCACATCTGCGAGAGACCACGGCGATTACGGTCGACCTGATGCACCTCTACGGCCAGCGCTCGAAGATCCGCTTTCGGTATGTCCACGACTTCATCTATGGGTTCGACTGGGCCCGCTGGGTGCGTCGAAATCCCGGGCCCAGGTCAGAAACCGCGCCGTTCTCGCTCGAGTTCTTGCAACAGAGCCGGACCCGCGGGCGCGACATCCTGAGGCTCATCGACTCAGACGACCAGATCTACCCGAAGCTGTCGGGAGATCGCCCTCGGAACCCGTTTCCTTTCTCTCGCGAGCCAGAGCAAGAGCTCGCGCTCTACCGCCGCCTCGCCGAGCATGACTGCATTCCGGTCCCGGCATGGCGTGTCGACGCCTGTCCAGATGCGAGCCGCGACTTCGATGCGCTTCGGGAAAGCGCCGCTGAGGCGCTGGGCCTGAGCCGCTAGCTCAAGGCCATCGACACGATCCAAAGCCCAACCAAGAGATTCAGGGCGAGGCTCGACCACGCTGCCGCGCGAAGTGGGTCCTGCGACCTGGCGCCGATCAACAAGGGGATGAGCGGGACGATGGCGACCACGGCCTTTTCAGGAACGGAGATCCCCGGTGTGAAGAAGAACACGGCAAACGCCCCAAAAGCGATTCCAGCCGACGCAAAACGTCGCGCCGAAAGCATCCCATGACGGACCGGCCAGGTTCGCTTGCCAGCCTCTGCATCGTCCTCCAGGTCCGGAAGGGCGGTCAGCACGTTGCTGCAGACACCGAGCAGGACGGCGGGGCCGATCACCCAGGCCGGAGCCAGCCACAACTCCGTCTGCATGTAGTAACCGAGCGACGGCCAGCCGACGCCGACTCCCAGCCCCTGCCACACAAACCCACCGAACCGGAAGCTCGCACGGTCGGGCTCGAAGCTGTAGAGCCACATCAGGAGAAGGGCTGCCAGGGCGTAGACCGGGAGCCAGCTCCGCCCTGCGAGGGCGAGTGCGCACGAGTAGGCAAGCAGACCGATCGCCGAGAGCTGTGCGGCACGTTGGACTTGTTCGGGCCGCAGCTTCCCTTCGGGAATGACCCCGGAGCCTCCGGACAGAAGCGTACGGGCGCCGCTGTCGGCCTCCCGATCCGCATAGTCGTTCGAGAAGATCACGAAGAGATGGTCCAGGACACCCCAAGCCAACGCCGCGAGCAGCCAGCGAGCGTCAAACGCTCGGGTTTGGTGCCAGGCGGCCGCGTGCCCCAGCAGGACGGGAACGACGATGTTGACGTGCGCCAACGGCCGTGCGGCTTGAAACCAGTGACGCATCGCCATGCCGTCACTCGATATCACGTTTCGAACCTGCTAGGGACACCGCGTGGACGTGCTCGGCCGGGAACCTCTCACGCGACCCGTTCAGTTCTTCACCGGCAAGGGCGGCGTCGGCAAATCGAGCGTGATCGGTGCGCTGGGGATGTCGGCGGCACGTGCTGGCAAGCGTCCGCTGATCGTCGAGCTGGGCGCTCATACTTCCTCGGCGCATGTCTTTCACGGACCAAGGGTCGGCTACGAACCGGCCGAGGTCGCTCCCGGCGTGTTTGCTACCCGCGTTCAATTCGAGCCGGCGCTCGTCGACTACATCACGGCTCGGCTCAAGCTACGCTTCATCGCCACGTTGGTGGCCAGGAACAACTCGCTGCGAAAGCTCTTCATGGCCGCGCCGGGGGTCGACGAGATCGTCACCCTTCATCGCGTCGCCCAACTCGCCTCCTCGGACCAGTTCGACCTGATCTTGGTCGATCTGGAATCTACCGGACACGCCTTGATGTTCTTCGATCTGCCTTCCGTCCTCGAGGTGTTCTTGAGCGATGGTCCGCTCCGGCAGGTCCTCGACAGCGCGACGATGCTCGTCCGAGATCCCCGACGATCCGCCGTGCACCTGGTGACCGTACCCGAGCCCCTCGCCGTGGGTGAGACAGTTCAGCTCTATCGAGGGCTCCGGGATCGAGGTGACCTCCATCTCGGCTGCCTTTTCATCAATCGCACTCCACGGGTCTGGCTCGACGCCGAGGAACGGCAGCTCGTTCGTCGGGAGCTCGACCGGGCGTCGACGACCGAGCCCTGGTGGGCAGACCTGGTGTTGGCCGAGTATCTAGCCAGACGCTCGGAGACTTCCCAGAAATGCCTCCGAGGGCTTCGCCGCGACATCGACCTTCCAACGATCCTCCTCTCGGCCAGCGAGGCCGACGGAGCCCGGATCATCGAGGATCTTGCCCGAAGCTTCGATGGCGAGGAGATCTGGTGATCACGTTGAGCGAAGAGTGTCGGCTCGCGTTCTGCGTGGGCGTCGGCGGCGTCGGCAAGACGACCTTCGCTGCTGCGCTCGGCCTTCGCGAAGCGCTTCGCGGGCGTTCGGTGCTCGTCCTGACTGCAGACCCTGCGCGGCGACTCGCCGATGCGCTCGGGGTTGGGGCCCTTCGAAACGCACCCTCCCGTGTGCCGCTGCCGTCTCAGGGCCGCGGTGTCCTCCATGCGGCGATGCTCGAGACGAAGGCTAGCGCCGACGAGATCATTCGGCGTGCTGCCGAGGACGAAGGACGGGCTCAGCGCGTCCTCGACAACCGGATCTATCAGGCGTTCTCGAACACTCTGGCGCGTTCTCACGCCTATGCTGCCATGGAGCGCGTCCATGAAGCGGTCCATGACGAGAGCTACGATCTGGTCGTCGTCGATACCCCACCGGCGCAAAGCTCGATCGAGATTCTCGACGCTCCCGATCGACTCGTCCGCTTCCTCGATCAGGGGGTCGTTCGCTGGTTTCTCCAGGCCTCCGGCGACTCCTCAGAGCAGCGACGTGGGACCCTGGCGCAGCGCCTGCTCCGTACGGTGGCGGGCGACTCGCTGGTCTCCGCGCTCACCGACTTTCTGACGGAAATGTCGTTTCTTCGCGAAGGTTTCGCGAGGCGGGCGTCCGAGGTGGGAGAGGTGATGCGGTCGCCTCAGGCACGCTTCATCCTGGTGTCCTCGGCCGACTCGGTCGGGATCGAAGCGGCGAAGTCCGTCGCTTCAGAGCTCGTGGAGCGCCAGTTCCCCCTCGCGCACGTCGTATTCAACCGCGCCTTCATTGCAGAGGTCGACTTGTCGGCCGAGGAACCTCCGACGTATCCGGACCGGCTCGCGTCCCTCGCGCCCCGGCTCGTCGCCATGCACGGCATGCTCGCAGCGGAGTTGGCACGGAAGCAGAGGAACATCGCCGAATTTTGCGAGCGGTTCCCGGCGCCTGCCTGGTCTCTTCCGGAGGCCACCCGACCGCTTGGCGATCCGTCGGCGCTTGCGGCCTGGATCGAGCTTGGGCGAGCGGCGGACCGCATGAGTTAGCGCGGCACCGCTCTTTCGTGCCATCCTGCGCCCTGCCGAGAGTTTTCATGCAGCACATCATCAAACACGATCTCAGCCCCGAGCTTGCCAAGAAGGCTGCCGAAAAAGCAGCCGAGTATTACACCGAAAAGTGGGCCAAGTACGATGCCAAGACCACGTGGACGAGCGACAGCCACGCGGACATCACCTTCCACGTGAAGGGTGTCAGCGTTGCTGCGACGGTCGACATGGAGCCCGGCCAGGTGATCATCGACATGAAGAAGGTCCCACTACTGCTGCGGCCATTCAAGAACATGGCGCTCGACGTCGTCCACAAGACGATGGAGAAGTGGATCGTTCGCGCCAAGAACGGCGAGCTCGATTAGCGCGGCGGACGCGCTACGCGCTCACGAACTGCTTCAGCGCTGCGTCGCCATGGACACTGCGAAGCTTGCGCAGCGCAAGCGCCTGTAGCTGACGAATCCGCTCTCGGCTGAGCCCGAACTCCCTGCCGATCTCTGCAAGGGTGTGCGACTCTTTTTCACCGATTCCGAAGCGCATGCAGATGATCCGTTGCTCTCGAGGATTCAGTGTCTCGAGAGCGCGCATCACCGACTTCGATAGATCCTCTCCAATCACGGTGTCCATCGGAGTTCCGGCCTCGTCATCCGAGATCAAGTCGCGAAGCTCGCTGTTGCCGTCGTTACCTACCGGCATCTCCAAGGAGACCGTGTCCCTCGAAATCATGAGCAGGTTCGACACCTGGTCGGCGGGAAGCTTCATTCGTTTCGCGATTTCCGCGGCTGTAGGCTCGCGGCCCAGCTCGCCGGTCAATTTCCGCGTCATGCCCGTCACCTTCGTGAGGAGCTCGCAGGCGTGGACTGGAATACGAATGGTGCGCGCCTGGTCGGTCGTCGCGCGCGCCATCGACTGGCGAATCCACCACGAAGCGTAGGTCGATAGCTTGTAGCCCCGACGGTAGTCGAACTTATCGATGGCCCGCATCAGGCCCATGTTGCCCTCTTGGATCAAATCCATGAACGGAAGGCCTCGTTTCAAGTACTTCTTGGCGATGGCCACCACCAGTCGCAGGTTCGCCTCGACCATCTCCGACTTCGCGCGCTCGACATCTGCGTGCGCGGTCGAGACCCGCTCGTGCAGCTTGCGCAGCTTCGTCGCCGTGAGGCCCGAGTCCGCTTCGGCCTTCTTCCTGGCCGCGCCGCCTTCATCGCAGGCTTCCGCGTACGCCGCGAGAGCCGAGAGCACCGCTTCGAAGGCCGGCTCGATCACTGCTTCTCGAACCGCAAGGTCCGCGCTGTCGACCCGCTCGCGCACCTCGGTCAGCTGATCGAGGTGCAGATCATGCTCGATGACGGCGTCGTAGATGGCCTGGCGGCCACGCTCGATCTGGCGTGCGAGCTCCACCTCGCCCTCCCGCGTGAGAAGACTCACTGCGCCCATCCAATCGAGGTAGGTCTGCACCGGCTCGGCGCTCAGCACGTTCGTCTTGTCGGCCGCCTTGGTGGCACGGCGTCGGTCCCCCTTGCGACTGCGCCCGGGCTTCGACGTGACCTCGATCCCGGCCGACTCGATCCGGCGCAGGAATCGGCGGACCGTCCCGGGGGTGGCACCGATCTCCGCGATGAACCGTGAGGCCTCGTCGTAGGTGATCCAGCCGCGGCTCTTCACCGAGTCGATGAGCTCGTCCATTCGTGCGTTATTAGTAGATTTTTGTGCTGACATTGCTGTTTCTCCGTGCTCCCTAAGCGTGTGGTACCACCGAGCTGTAAAATTAGCAACTGTATGATCAAAAAAATCTACTTACACTGTGAACGTATCATCACTAGGAGGTGGGTTTGGCGTGATCGGCGTCGATTTTCCGGCTACCCGGCCTGAGCGCTGATTGAATCCTCATTCATTTTCGGGTTGCCCCCCGTCGTGGACACCTTCTACGATCCGCCCCGAATGCCGGACGAACAGCGTTACCCCGTGATGCGGTCGAAGGTCGATCCGCGCGTTGAAACCTTTCAATCGAACCGAGCGGGAAACCTCGCGGCGCTCGAGCAGGTCCACGAGGCACAGCGCAAAGCCAACGAAGGTGGCGGCGAGAAGTACAACGCGCGGCACCTCGGACGAGGCCGGATCCTGCCCCGTCAGCGCATCGAGATGCTTCTCGATCGTGACAGCTATTTCCTCGAGATCGCTCCTCTGGCCGGACACGGGATGAAGGGCGAGGCGAGCGGTTCGTCGGTCGTCGGCGGCGTGGGTCTGGTCAGCGGCGTCGAGTGCTGCATCGCGGCGAGCGAGGCGACGATCAAAGGCGGCGCGGTCACCCCGGTCAGCATGCTCAAAACGGGTCGACTCGCCGAGATCTGCGAGCAGAACCGTCTGCCCGGGATCAGCTGTATCGAATCGGCTGGCGCCGACCTGCCGAAGCAGGACCAGATCTTCGTCCCCGGTGGCGCCGGCTTTCGCCACCTCACACGTCGGTCGGAGCAGCGGATCCCCACCATCTGTTTGGTGTTTGGAAGCTCGACGGCGGGCGGCGCGGACATGCCTGGCATGAGCGACTACGTGGTGATGTGGAAGGAGCAAGCGCAGGTGTATCTCGCTGGGCCCCCGCTCGGGAAGATGGCAACCGGTGAGGAAACCGATCATGAGGAGCTCGGTGGTGCCGAGATGCACTCCGTGATGAGAGGCGTTTCGGACTACCTCGCTGAGGACGAGATGGACGCGATCCGACTGGGCCGCGAGATCGTGGCACACCTCGAATGGGAGAAGCAGGGCCGTCTACGGCCACGCCCGGTTGAAGCACCGATCTACGACCCCGAGGAGCTGCTCGGTATCGCTTCGTCGGACATACGAGTGCCCTTCGACCAGCGAGAGGTGATCGCGCGGATCGTCGATGGCTCGCGCTTCAGTGAGTTCAAGCCACTCTACGGAAAGACGATGCTTTGTGGCTGGGCGCACATCCACGGGTATCCCGTCGGCATCATCGCGAACAACGGGACGATATTCAGCGAGTCTGCCAACAAGGGCGCTCAATTCATCCAACTCTGCAACCAAAGCAACGTTCCGCTCGTCTACCTGCAGAACACGACCGGCTTCATGGTGGGCAAGCAGTACGAACAGACCGGAATCATCAAGAACGGCGCCAAGATGATCAACGCGGTCTCGAACAGCACCGTCCCTGCCATCACGATCATGACCGGGTCGAGCTATGGCGCCGGCAACTACGCGATGAGCGGTCGCTCGTACGCGCCCCGGTTTCTGTTCACCTGGCCGAACCACAAGATCGCGGTCATGGGCGGCAAGCAGCTCGCCGGCGTGCTCGACATCATCCAAAGGGAGGCTGCACAGAAGAAGGGGATCGAAGTCGACGAGCAGAAGCTCATGGTTGCAAAAATGATGACGGAGAAGATGATCGAGGATCAGTCGACCGCGCTCTATGCGACGGCGCGTCTCTGGGATGACGGCATCATCGATCCGCGAGACACGCGCTCCGTCATCGCGATCTGCCTTTCGGCTGCGTACAACGGTCCCGTCGAAGGGACGACGTCTTGGGGTGTCTTTCGTCACTAGGGAGCAAGCGGGCGTTGACAAACACCATTCAGAAAATCCTGGTCGCCAATCGAGGCGAGATCGCGCGGCGAATCATGCGTACCTGCCGCGGCATGGGCATTGCCACGGTGGCGGTCTATTCCGACGCAGATGCAAGGATGCCTTTCGTCGCAGAGGCCGACGAGGCCGTTCGGATCGGTCCGGCGCCAAGCAACGAGAGTTACCTCCGCATCGACAAGATCCTCGAGGCAGCCGAATTGACCGGGAGCGACGCCGTCCACCCGGGCTACGGCTTCTTGGCTGAGAACGCGGCCTTTGCGGATGCCTGCGCCCAAGCCGGGGTGATCTTCATCGGGCCGACCGCCGATGCGATCCGAGCGATGGGCTCCAAACGCGAGGCCAAGGCGTTGGTCTCGAAGGCCGGAGTGCCGGTCGTCCCTGGTTACGACGGGGCCAACCAAGATCCAAAGGTCTTGGCGGAGCGTGCGATCGAGATCGGATTCCCTGTCTTGCTGAAGGCCAGCGCAGGCGGCGGCGGCAAGGGTATGAAGCTCGTCCGGGAGGAGGCCGCCCTCGCAGACGCGATCGCTTCGGCCGCTCGCGAGGGCGAAAGCTCGTTCGGGGACGGCACGCTCCTGGTCGAGAAGTACATCGATGATCCTCGACATGTCGAGATCCAGATCCTCGGTGATAGTCATGGCAATCTCATTCATCTGAACGAGCGAGAGTGCTCGATCCAGCGGCGCCATCAGAAGGTGATCGAAGAGGCCCCATCGCCGGCGTTGGACGCCGCTCTTCGCAAGAAGATGGGGGAGGCTGCCGTACTATGTGGCGAGGCGATCGGTTACCAGAACGCGGGCACCGTCGAGTTCATCCTGGCTCCGGATCGCAGCTTCTACTTTCTCGAGGTGAACACGCGCCTCCAGGTCGAGCATCCGGTCACCGAATGTCTCACCGGCCTAGACCTGGTCGAGGAGCAAATCCGCGTGGCGCAAGGCGAGCCTCTTCGAACGTCTCAAGACGAAGTTCGATTCGACGGCGCCGCGGTCGAAGTCCGCCTGTATGCAGAGGATCCGGCAGGGGGGTTTCTTCCACAGAGCGGCCCCGTCGTGGACTGGCATTTGCCACAGGCCGAAGGGCTTCGCGTCGATAGCGGTGTGGAGAGCGGGAGCGAGGTCGGCATCCACTACGATCCGATGCTTGCGAAGATCATCACCTCGGGGGAAAGCCGAGATCATGCGTTGCAGCGGATGCGCAGGGCTCTTCGCTCCCTCAGCGCGCAGGGACTCACCACCAACCGGGATTTCCTGCTTCGCGTGCTGAGTCACCCTGCTTTCATCGCTGGCGAGATAGACACACACTTCATCGACCGGCACATGAGCGACGGACTTCTCGATGCGATTCCCGAGGCGGACGAGGACCACGCTGCGATGGTGGCCGCGCTTGCGGAACAGCAGCGACGGGGGCTCGACCGAGCCCTGCTCCCCGAGCTGCCTTCAGGCTGGCGCAACAACTATCACACTCCGCAGTGGGTGGAGTACGGCATCGGCGAACGAGATCTGCGCGTCGAGTATCGTCACCTCGGCGAGCAACGCTTCGACCTGTCGGTGGGCGAAGTGAAGCGCAATGTGAAGGTCGTTTCGTGGGAAGATCCGTATCTCGTGTTCGAGGACGGCGCTCACCGGAAACGTGCGCGTGTCAGGTTCTCGGGCGATCGAATCTTCGTCCACACCATAGACTACAGCGTCGGACTCAGTCGGAAGCCGCGTTTCCCCGACCTATCCGCCATGGTTCCCGCGGGCGGCTGCGTTGCACCGATGCCCGGCAAGGTCATCGAGGTTCGTGTCTCTGAAGGAGATCGCGTGGAGGCCGGGCAAGTGCTGCTCATCATGGAAGCGATGAAGATGGAACACACCGTCACGGCGCCTCGAGATGGCACGGTCGCACGGGTGAGCGTCGGTGCGGGGGATCAAGTCGACGCGGATGCGCTCCTCGTCGTCGTCGAAGAGGCCTGAGCGCGCTCAGGCTGCATCGAGGTCTGCGAGCAACTGTTCGCCAGTGAGTTGATTCGCCGATGCTCCATCGTAGTACTGCATCAGCCCCGCCCGCTGGTAGTGCGGCTTGATTCGGTCACTGAGCAAGCCAATCTCGCGCAGGTTCGGCACCAGTCGCTTGAACATGACCTGCCGGAAGAGTGCGAATCCAGGCGACTCGGTGACGAAGCCGGCCCACTCCTTGCGGCTGAGCTTGTGCTCGAACCACTCCTCGTACACCTCGAACGAGAGGAACCGGTTCCGCATCAGCAGAGCCACCTCGAACGCCCAATCTTCCCGCTCTCTGCGTTCGCTGTCACTCAGCTCGTTGTTGAAGTGATCGCGAAGGGCAACCACGCCGTAGTGCACGTGACGGGCCTCGTCCTGAATCACCATCTTCAGGAGCTGCTTCAGCATCGGCTCATTGGTCATCTGGTAGAGAGTGCCAAAGGCACCGAGGGCGAGCCCTTCGACCATGATCTGCATCCCGAGGAACTTCACGTCCCAGCGTGAGTCCTGGATCAACGCATCGATGATCACGAAGAGGTTATCGTTGATCTGGTAAAGCTTGTTCAGCTTGGTATCGAGATAGCGGTGAAACACTTCGACATGCCGCCCTTCGTCGATGACCTGCGTCGACCCGTAAAGCTTCCCATCGAAGAACTGAACCGCCTCGGTCACCTGTGCGGCTGCGAAGAGCGCGCCCTGCTCGCCGTGTAGGAACTGACTGAGCATCCATGCTGCGACGCTCGAATTGAGTTTCCGCTCTTCCAAAGGAGTGAGACGAATCCCTCGTGAGCGAAGCGATTCGAAGTCCATGAACTTGGGGGGCAAGATCGGTTTCTCAGGATTCTCTGGATCGACGTCGATGTGCCAGGGAAGGTCGTCGCCGTTCCATTGTTGTTCCTTGGCGCGGGTGTACAAATCGCGCATCTCCGGCTGGTCCTTGGGGTAGGTCCAGTCGAAATACACACGGTGATGAGATGGCATCGTCGTGGGCACACCCTGTTTGCCCCGCTGCAAGATCAAGCCTCGCACTCCCGCTGGCGCCATCGACCGCAGCCCCTTGGGGTTGTTGGTCTGCGTC
>CBDUCC010000051.1:0-14873 GCA_965365555.1 uncultured Myxococcales bacterium
CCGCACCAAACGGCGTCGCTCCGCGTCGTCGAGGTCCCCATACCGCACCGCGATCGAGAGCTTTTGTGCCATCTCTTCGTGGAAGGCTGCCGAAACTGCCATCGCCCGCACGCCTTGAATCTCGGTCTTCATCGTTTCGAGGTATTCGGCGATCATCTCGTGCCGATCGATGCTCTTTCCCATCGAACGGCGTTCCGCGGCGTACGCGAGCGCGGTTCGGTAGGCGGACTCGCTCAAGCCGAGGCATTCGAAGCCCACGCCCACGCGTGCGTTGTTCATCAGGGTGAGCATGTATTTGAAGCCTTCGCCTCGCTCGCCAACGAGCTCCGCCGGCGCTCGGTCGAACACGAGACCGCAGGTCGCCGAGCCGTGGTGGCCGAGCTTCTCTTCCACCCGACTGAGCTGCACGATTCGAGTTCGTTGGCCGTTCTCGTCGTCCTCGTAGGTCTTGACGAAGAACATCGAAAGGCCGTTGAGCCCCCCCATCGGGTCCTCCGGATCCGCGTCTTCCGTGCGCGCGATGACGAAGTGGTACTTGCCGTGTCCGGAGGTGATGAAGATCTTCTCGCCCGTGACGTACCAGTTGCCATTCGCGTCCTGCTCGCCCACGGCTCGAAGGGCCGCCATGTCCGAGCCTGCGTCGGGTTCCGTGATGTCCATGCAGCCCCAGGCCTCACCTGCAGCGATCTCCTCGATCGCCTCGCGCCAACGAGTCTTCACGATGCGACCTGTCGCCGGGTCCACCTCGGTGCTGCCTTCCAGGGCGGAGAATACGAGCGCGGCCATCCCGATGCCCGCGTGAAAACCGTGGTGCGCCATGGCCGATACGTCTGCTCGCGCCATGAGCTCGCTGTTCAGGAAGTAGACGAGCATGGGCGCGTTCATTCCACCCAGCTCGCGGGGAATGGGCAGGCCGTGAAGGTCCAAGTCCTTGATCTTCTCGAAGATACCGGCGAGTCGTTCTGGAAAGACCACCTCGCCATCGATGAGCTCGACCCCCTTCTCGTCGATCTCCTTTTCGTAGGGCTTGATTTCGGTAGCGACGAACTCCCCGAACATCTCGACGATGTCTCGGTAGAACCCGATGGCTTCGTCTGTGCTCGAAAACCCGTCACCGGCTGCGTCTGCGAAGTCGTGTTCCGTGATTCGCACGAGTGATTCCCAGTCGACGCCCTTGTCGAAGTAGTACTGAAGATCCTCGTTGTCCTTGAAGAAGTTCGCCATGCTTAGTTCTCTTCCCGTTCGGTGTTGTAGAGGCTCGAGCGCGCCATTCGGATGAGCTCACGGGCGTGCCGGGACCGTGTGCCTCCTCGAGCAGGGTCCTCGGGCAGAATTACGCTCAACGTGTCGATGAGGGCCTTTCCTGCGACCGCCATCGTGATGACCTCGACTGCGTACGCCTGTGGGTCGACATCGTGCTGCACCAGACCCTGAATCTTTGCGCGTTCGAGCTGACCGCAGAGCAACTCGACCCAGGGCTGTACGAACTGTGCCAGCATGGCCTGCATGCTCTGCGGCCGGTCCAGCGTCTCGCGGAGAAAAAGGCGCGCGCGATCCGGATCCTGAATGAAGACCTCGGTGAGCGCCTCCATGGTCGAGTCGAAGCGCTCGTCCGTTGAGGCCTTGAGTAGCAAGCGCGGCAGCACCGCGTTCCAGTGAGCCAGCATCTCCGCGATCACGTTCTCGCGAAGCGCGTCCTTCGACTTGAAGTGGTAGAGCAGGCTTGGCTTTCGGATCCCGACCGCATCGGCGATCTGCTGAACCGAGGTCCCATCGTACCCCTGCTCTGCGAAGAGCCGGGTCGCGTGGGTCAGAATCTGCGCTCGGACGTCCATCTCTACCAACTGGTCGTGAAATGTCTACCATCTGGTAGGCGAAGATCAAGCGGAGCCCTGAATTGCCCCAAATCCAAGGCCATTACCGATGATGATGGAGATCGGCCTGCGGCTTCCGACTAGAACTTCACCGTTCCCAAGATCTGGAAGTGAATCGGCCAGCCGGGTGTGAAGTGAATGTCCTCGCAGCCGAGGAAGGTTCCGTCGGGATCGCTCACGGGACGGGTGCCACCGGGGCAGTCCGTCGGAGCGTCTTCGCCTGGCAGTCGCCCCGTCGTTGCAAACTGCGCTTGGCGCCATCGGGTGTTGAGGACGTTCAGCAGTTGCGCCTGTACCCCAAAGCGACGGTTGTCCCAGCCGAACGAAGCGTCGACCCGAACGAACCCCTCGGCGATGAGGAACCGGTCTTCGGTAGCTGGCCGGTCGGCGATGTAGAAGACCCCCAATCGGCCCGAGAGACCGGTTCGGTCGTCGCGGGCCGTCAGGCCGCCGCTCAGCAGAAGCTCGGGCGCCAGTGCGACGGCGTTTGCGTTGCCAGGGTTGTCGACGAACTCCGCGCGAACCCAGGTGACGTCGAGATCGGCGAGGAGCCAGGGCACGATCATCAATCGGAACTGAGTTTCGATGCCGAATCGCCGCGTCTCTCCGTTCGCCTCCGTCGTGCCCTCGTCCCCGACCCAGACGAGCTCGCTGTCGAGCTTCAGCCAGAAGAACACCGCGGAGAGCTGGAGCCTCTCCCATCCGACGACTCGTGCGCCGACCTCCCAGCCGAGCGCGGCGGCGAGTGGAGTCACGGGGTCTGTTCCGAGCACGACACCCCGCGCATCGTTCGAGTGAAAACCCCGGCCGACGTTGACGAAGAGCTCGAGCGGTTCGACCGGCTGCACGATCACGCTCCCTTTTGGCAGGACGATCCCAGCCCCGCGTTCACCGCTCGTCTTCGTCCCCGGCGTGTCGGTGTCCTCGAGCCGGTCGCGGACGTTGACCCCGCAGTAGTCGAAGCGGAGAGCTCCTACGAGCCGAAGCCACTTCCAACCGAGCTCCTCCTCGCCGAAGACCCCAATGCTGCCTTCGCCGATGTTGGCGTCCACCCGGGTATTCGACACCTCACGCGCCGGCGCGTCTTGAAGCGTGTTGTCGATCGCATCGAATCGGAAGTTGGCGCCGAATCTCGACTTCAAGGAGACGCGGTCGAAGCGATGGACGAAGCCATAAGTGGTTCGGAGGCCGAAGGTCGTGCGGTCATCGCCTTGTCGGATCATGTCTCCTTCGACGGGATCGTTCGCGAAGAAGGTGAAGTTCGAGTAGAGCGCGAATCGCGAGTGGGTGACCCAGCCGACCAGGTTCAGGCCCTCTCCACCCACGGACCGCTTGCCCTGTGCGCCCGCCTTGGCAGGCGAGTCGATGCTCATGTAGAGGCTGTAGCGCTGGCTCTGGCCGCCTTCGTTCGGGTCGATGCTCCCGAAGCGGTCGAGGGTGCCGGCCTCGACCTCGCGAAGCGGGATTTGGCCGGAAGCGTTCCAGTCGTTCAGATAGGCCATGCCCGTCAGGGAGAGCTTCGTTCGGCCTGGGAGGTCGAAGCTGGTTCGGGCGAAGACGTTCACGCGCAAGAGGTTCTCCGCATTGTCGAACGGCCCGTCACTGCCGAACACCTCGACGGCCAAGAGCGGCTTCACTTTCTCCGTCTTGGGACTCAGGATCGTGACGCCACGAAACGTTCGGTAGGTACCGCCGCCCAGGCTCAAAGAGCTGTGGGGCTTCTCGTCGTCGAGCACGAGATTGACCGCTCCGGCCGTCGCGAAGTCGCCATACTCTCCATAGTACGGTCCTTTACGGACTTCCATTCGCTGAATCAGCTCTGGAATGACGAAGTGCAGGCTGGTGTAGCCCTGCCCATGACCGTGTGTGACGGCGTTGATCGGAACTCCGTCGACGAAGAAGGCCACATCGGTACCGTGGTCCGCATCGAAACCACGCAAGAAGTACTGGTTCGCCTTTCCACCGCCGGCGTGTTGAATCGAATAGAAGCCGGGCGCCGCATTGAGCAGATCACCCGTCGATATGTAAGGTCGTAGCCTCAGCTCCTCGCCGCTGAGGTCGATCGCCGATGCCGAGATGTCGTCCGGAGCGACCACGGCGGTCGCGCTGAACGACTGCTCGTCGCTCGGCTCCGGGGCGTCCTTCGGGCTGTGCTCGTGCCCATGCGATGGAGTCGTGGCTTGATGGATGTCCGTTCCTTGGGTTTGTCCTGGTTCGGGATGCGCGTGCTCCGGTGGGTCGAAGCGCACCTCGAATCGGATCATTGCTGGAACGGCCGTGCCGTCGCGCGTCGCTGGCTCGAAGCGGAGTCCCTGCACGTACTGCAGCGCGAGGTCCGCAAAGCCCCCGCTCTGCTCGTCTTCGCGGTCCACCGACAGCACCGTGGCATCGGACACTCGTCCGTCGGCGCCAATCGTGATTTGAAGCAGAACGCGAGCGGGTGCCCCGTCGGCATCGTCCGGGTAGGGCGGATGCATGTGCGCATCCGGTTTGAGCGACGGCGCCTCGATTACTGGTGCGTCGGGCTCCGGAGCCTCCTCCGCGCGCACCGAGGCGTTCACGGCGAGGCACGCCGCCAGCACGGCCCAAGCTGTTCGAGCGTTGCACATGACGAATCTCTGGCCTCAGCGGTGCGATCACCCGAGGCGGAAGCGAGGATGGAAAGGGAATGGAGGCGGTCAGGCGGTCTCGCCCGGGGGTGCCCTCGCCCTTGTCCTGCCCGCTCGTCGAACGGCTGGTTCGTCGTCATGGCTCGAGTCCGGGGGAAAGCTCAGGAGCTCCGGCGCTTCGCGAACGGGCGGGATGGCAGGCGGCGCTACGTTTGCCGCCAAATCGCGGTGCGCCACGCTCCCCCTGCCGTGCTCCGAGGGTGTGGGGGACTCGTCGCCGGACTCTGGCGGATCATCCTGATGATGCCCGTGGTGGTGATGGTCGAGCGTCTCGTGGAAGAGCATGTGCACGACTGGCACGAGATCGAAGCCGAAGAGCCAGAGGCCACAGGCGAGCGCGGTGAGGTGTCTACGCCGTGACGCCAAGGTCACCCCTCGACTTTACGGTCACGATTCTGCGGATCCTTGCTCGACCTTGCGAGGTCATCGAAGGGGAAGCCTATCACGATTGTGGTTGCGATTTGAGCCCCTTCGCGCTTCCATGCGCTCACCGGGAGGAACACTATGGGCAGCGACATCGAAGCAATTGATCAGGAAGTTCTGGGCACGATTAAACGCCATGCGGGCGTGGGCATGGCGGTGGGCATTTTCATCGCGATTGCCGGCATCTTGGCTCTGATCGCGCCACTTGCCGCAGGCCTTTCGATCGCGATCGCCGTCGGCGTGCTCTTGGTGGTCTCAGGCCTATCCCGGATGTTCTTGGCCTTCAAGATGGGTTCCCTCGGCCCGGGATTGCTGATGTTCGTCATCGGAGCCATGGCGGTTCTCTTCGGCGGGTACATGCTCGCCCGTCCGGGGATGGCGCTCGCGACGATCACGCTCGTTTTGGCCGCCTACTTCATCGTGAACGGCGGGTTCGAGATCATCTGGGCCTTTCGCCTGCGGCCGATCAAGGGTTGGGGTTGGACGCTCTTCAGCGGGATCGTCTCACTCGTCCTCGGCATCATGATTTGGCGCCAGTTCCCGGTCTCCGGTGTCTGGGCCGTCGGGACGCTTGCCGGGATCCACATGATCTTCGGCGGCTCCTCCGTGGCGTCGGTCTGTCGAGCCGCCCGAAGCGCGGCAAAGGATGCACAGGCGGCCTAGTGGGCCTCCTTTCCGCGCTCGATCTCGAGTCGATCCGAAAGCTTTACCGGGCCGAGCTTCCGATCCCGGTCGACGTTCTCAACCTCGTCGATTTCAAGGATGAGAATGCGTACAAGTGGTACGGGGTCATGGTCATGCCGTTGCTCCGCGCGGTCGGCGGTCGCGTCGGTTGGATGGGCAAGCACGTGGCGTCGTTTCTCGGTGAGCCGCGGGCCGAAGAGCTGCTCGTCGTCCGCTACCCCAATCAGCGACGGTTCTTCGCATTGGCACTCAATCCGTACTACGTCGCCGTGGCCAATCCGCAGCGGCTCAAAGGTGTTCGAAAGTTCGAAGCCTCGTTCACGCATTCGCCGGATTCGCTCGAGGACCTGCGCCGCTGCACCTGGGTGCTTGCGGTTCACATCCATGAGGAGCTCGAGGCCGTCGTGCGCATGGTGCAGAGCGTGGGCGGTCAGCGCGTCTACCAGAGTTTTGAAACTTCGCCGATCAAGATCGCGAAACGGAACCACCCGGCGAACACGAACCCGCTGGTCTTCCAAGGCACGGCGCTGTTCCGGTTCGAGAGCCGAGCAGACTGCGAGGCAGCGATGAGCGCCGACCTCCTCGACCAGCTTCGCGCCGCTGCGGGTGAGCTTTCAGTTCAACTCTATCGAAGGCTTCCCCGAGAGGAAGCGCTGCCGGTGCAGCTCTCCAAAGCGTCCCGGCGACTGTGATACGCTGGCCCTCCACATGACTCGCCTCGAGGACGCCTTTCGCCGTTTCGACGATGCCAACGCCGAAGATCCGCATGTCGAGATGGTCGCCGGGGAGCCGGTGGCCAAGGAGCTCATGTACGGCCAGCGGATGTCCGCCCGCCTCGACGCATTTGCTCCCGACGCTCCCGAGTCGGTCAAGCTTGCAGCCCGAGCGCAACATATCCGCCGCTGGGAGGTGCCCCGCGAGAGCTATCCGGAGGGGAGAGCAGGCTACCTCAAATGGCGTACCGACCTCTACAAGCGGCACGGCGACATTGCCGCGGAGATCATGCAGCAGGTCGGCTACGACACCGAGACGATCGAACGTGTGCGCACGCTTCTGCGCAAGAGGGGTCTGAAGACCGATCCGGATGTCCAGCTTCTTGAAGACGTCATTTGTCTCGTCTTCCTCGAACACTATTTTCACGACTTCGCGAAGAAGCACGATGAGGACAAGCTGGTTTCCATCGTGCAGAAGACCTGGAAGAAGATGACGGAGCGCGCCCACGAGGCCGCCCTCCGGATGGACTACGCACCCGAAGACTTGGCACTCATCGAGAGGGCACTCAAAGCTTGAGGCGGCCTTCCTTGACCTCGGCCCAGCGCTCTTCGGTCAGCCGCTCGTATCCTCCGGCGGTGCGGACATAGAGCGGGTCGGGGACCGCAGCCGGATCGACCCCGTCCTTGCGGAGCTCGTTCTTCTGAATCTTGAACGTTCCCGTTTTGGCGAGGTCTCCCATCACGCGAACGAAGCGGGGCTGCGCGTAGCTCGGGAGGTCCGAAACCGCACGCCAGAACAGGTCTGGGTCGAAGTCGCCCGCCGGGACGACGGCTGCAAGGCCCGCTTGTCCGTCCATGTTCGGGACCGGCACACCGACTACGGTGGCTTCGTCGATCCCGGGATCGTGAGTGAGGACATCGGCCACCTCTGCCGTCGAAACGTTCTCGCCTTTCCAGCGGAACGTGTCGCCGATCCGGTCGACGAAATAGAAGAAGCCGTCTGCGTCGCGACGCAGGAGATCACCGGAGCGGAAGTACTGGTCGCCTTTGCGAAAAACGTTGCGCAGGATCTTCTTCTCGGTTGCCGTTTCGTCGGTGTAGCCCCGGTAGGCCAGGCCGCCGGTCGAAACCGAGGGTATCCGGATGAGAAGCTCGCCGGGCTCGCCCGGCTCGCACAGGACGCAGAACCCCCGGTCGTTCCGGAGGTGCTCATCGCCTTCGATGTCGTATTTCACGAGGCGGAGCCAGCCGGCGCCTGCAAGCGGGACCCGGCCCACCGAGCCCTCGCGCCCGCTGATGTTCGCGATGAACCCTGGCGCCTCCGTGGCTCCGTAGAACTCTCGAATGGTTTCGATGCCGAATCGCGCCTTGAACCTCGGCCAGATGTCGGGACGGAGCCCGTTGCCGACCGCAACCCGAAGCGGATTCGGAGATTCGCGGGCGTGGGGAGGCGAGTTGACCAGATACCGGCAGAGCTCGCCGATATAGAGGATCGCCGTCGCGTCGTACCGATGTACGTCATCCCAGAACGCGCTCACGCTGAACGAGCGGCGCATCGCCATCGGGATGCGGCAAATCATCGCTGACGCTGCGCCGAGTAGAAGGCCGTTGGCATGATAGAGCGGCAGAACGCAGTAGAGCTTGTCGCCTGGTTCGAACTGGAACATCAGCGGTCCGAAGCCTGCTCCGGCAAGAACGGCTCGGGCATGAGAGACCCTGCAGGGCTTTGGAAGACCGGTGGTCCCCGAGGTGTAAATGTAGATGAAGTCGTCGTCCGAGCTCACCGACGCCGCCGGGTAGGGCGAGGTCGGCGTGTTCGCGAGCAGTCCGGTGTACGGGTTGTCATCGAACACGAGAATTCGATCGAGCGCTTTGCAGAGCTCGTCGCATTCACGGAAACCCGGCTCCAAGCTCTGGCTCACCAGAACGACCTTGGCGTTCGACACGGTCACCGCGTGCGCCAGCGGGCGACCGCGCAGGTTGGTGTTGATCAATGCGGCGGTCGCACCTACCCGGGCGATCCCGAGAATGCATGCGATGTAGAACGGAGAGTTCTCTGCGCAGAACGCGACCACGTCGCCCTGTTTGACGCCGGCTGCAGCCAGAGCGTGGGCCACCCGGGACGTCGTCGCGTCGAGCTCCGACCAGGTCAAGTGTTGGTCATCCATCTCGAAGGCGAGGTCATGCGGAGCGGCTGCTACGTTCATGGCAACCACGTCGAGCAGGCTCTCCACTCGTCCAAGCCCAGTTCGAATCAACCAAGGAAGCGAGCCACGGAGCGCCCGTGGCCCAACTCTGAGCTCCGCTGCAATGGACGTACGCCAATGAGGCGAAGCGAGGCGGTCAAACATGTCGGGAAGTGTACGCTCCCCAACACTAGATTCGAGCGCTTTTTGCGGGGCCATGTGGTACAACCTTGCGCCCGTGCCGACGTGGACTGACATCAAGGACCACGCGAGGTCCGCATACAAGCTCGCCGACGAATACGAGCACAGCTTCAAGGTCGTGTTTCGGTATCCGAGGGGTCGCTTGCAGGCGGTCATCGTCGCGCACTACGAAGCGATGGGTCGTTCCTGGGTGGACTTTTCGTCGGCATGCTGCCGCGCCGACCGCCTCGATCCGCGCACGGCGTTGACGCAGAGCTTCAACTTGGCCGTCGGTTCCCTCTGCCTCGATGGCGACGTGCTGGTGGTTCGCCAGACCGTTGCGGTCCAGCACTTCGTCCTCGCGGACCTCGATCTGCTCATGCACGCCGTTGCGCGAGCCGCCGACGAGATCGAGCGCTCGCTGCCATCGTACGAGCCCGTCGACGTCGTCGAGGAACCTGTGGCGGGCGGAGTGGCGGGTTCGTCGGACGGCTAGTAGCCGGTGCCGCCCATGCGGTCGCGATCGCCGCGGTAGATGAAGCCGACGAACGGCTGCATCCACCACTGAGTCCGCTCGAAGAAGTTTCCTTTTCCGCTCATCGAGTATTGGAAACCGACGTCCAGGTACATTCGCCCCTTCAGATGGATTCCGAGCCCCGCCTTGCCCGTGAACCCCGGCGCGAACTGGGCACGACTGCTGTCTCGGCAGTAGTACCAGCCGCACCCCGAGCCGAAAGCCTCGAAGGTCCAGAGGTTCGCGTCGAAGGCCCCTGTAATGTAGGGCAGCACGGCCTCGACGTTGGGCACCTGCAAGCGGATCCCGGGCGAGAAGTGCCACCGGATCAATGGCTCGCGGCCCGTGGGTTGGACGACATCGGGAATCTGATTCGTGTCGATTGGGGTCCACTGAAGGCCGAGAGCAAAATCGAAGACGACCCATCCGATGTCGAAGCCGCCCCAACCTTTGAGGCCCGCACCAGGCTTGACGATGTCGCGATCGACGTCGAGGAAGATGGGAACGCCCACCTCGACGCCGCCCTGAAATCGAAGCTCCACGCGACGCTCCTGTGCCGAGGCGCTGCTCGTCAGTGACGCAAGAACCAGAGCGACGAAGAGCGGCAAAAAGCATTGCACGGGCGGGACCATATCACGTGTGTGAGTCGATCCAGCTCTGGTAATCGGTGTATCCGATTTCCTCGTGGCGAGCCGCGATCCGCTCTGCGAGTGCGCGCATGGCGGCCACGCTCATCGGTTGCCCATGAGCTGCCTGTTCTACGACGTCGGTTAGCTCCGCAGTGGTCTCGGTGGGAAGCTCTGCGGGTTCTTCACCGACGCCGAGGTAAGCCGCCACGACCTTCTCGACGATCTCGATGGCGTTGGCGCGGCTATCTCGGATGTTTCCTTTTCCGGTGAGCACGTTGCCGAGGCCGAACACACCTGGAAGCCCGTGCACCTCCCCGGTTTCCCAATCGTCGTAGTGATACAGCTCCCCGCGCGTGGGGATCCCTTCGATCGGCCGCGGGATGCTGCCGATGGAGCTGATCACCATGGGCGCGTACGCATCGAACTCGGTGCCCTCGAGGCCCCGAACCCGCCCGTCGACCACTTCGGTCCGCTGAAACCGAATGCCGGTCAGTCGATCGCCATCCGTCAGAAGCTCGAAGGGGCGACAAAGCGGCTCGAACTTAACGAAGTACTTGCGGATGACACGGTCCATCACCTTGACCCGTGCCGCCTGCAGCTTCGCAAGCTGCTCGGCCGTCGGGTTGTCCGCGCTGGCGAGCGGCATGTCTTCTTTTCGCCGCCGGTAGTAGAGCGTGCTCCCTTTGACGCCGAGCTCTTCTGCCGTGACCCCGTGTGCTTCCAGGGTGCGGGGGATCCCCTTGATCTCCATCTCGATGACGTCGACGTCGATGCCTCGACCCCGGAGCGCCCGCGCATAGAGCTCCAAATTGATGATCTTCACCACATCGATCGAGGCGAGCCCTCCGCCGACGACGATCACTTCATCGGGGATTTCGAAGGTCGGCCCGTCGTAGCCGTCGTCCGCGTAGTGGTTAAACCAATAGACGAACTCGTTCTGGTACACCAAGCCGCGTCCGTCATAGGCGTCGGCGCCTTCCACGGGGAGGGGGCGGTCACGCCACGCGCCGTTGGCGAGCACGATGGCGCTGAGTCCGAACTCGCCGTAGAGCTCCTTCCAGCTCAGGTCCTCGCCGACCTCGGTGTTCGGGACGAACAGGACCCCGTCGCCGCCGAGGTTTGCGTTGATCTTCCCATACTCCTTGTCGCGGAGCTTCTCGTGCCAGCGAGGGAGGCCATCTTCGATCTTGCCGTAGGGACGCGCGCCCTGCTCGAAAACGATCGGGACCGCTCCCTTGGCCGCGCAGGCGGCGGCGGCTTCCGACCCTGCGACGGCCCCCCCGATGATCGCCACGACTGGCTTCGGCTCCGTCGCGTTCCTCAAAGCGTGGAGCGCGTTCACGGCAGAGGGTCTAACCCGTTTCGAGTCGGGGAACAACCGATGGGTCAAATGAAGCGGGCGGTGCCTCGCACGCCTGTGCTCTGGAGGTCATCGCTGAATTGGTACTCCGGATCCAGAAGGTCGTTGATACGGTCCATGACTAGGTCCACCGAGCCCTGAAACTTATCGCGATAGGCGTGCTCGGACGCCGGCGTGAACGGCTCGTAGGGCTCATCGATGTGGAACTCCGAGAGATCGTCGTAGGTGATCGGGTCGCCGATCCGGTACACGATCCTTCCCTTGTGGCCGATGGGCAGGGAGCCGGTGTACACGAGGTCACACCCGTTGCACCCAACAGGAACGATCGTCTTCTTGTAGCGCAGTGCAATCTCCATCATGCCGATGCGGCCCCTCGGGAGCCGAATCGAGCGCGTCCCCTGGGGAAACACCAACAAGTCGAGCCCGAGCTCGAAGGAGCGTTCGTTGAGTCGTACGAACTCACGCATCATCGCGTCGAAGACCCGATTGATCCCCGCGGCGTACGAGCTTGTCGCGGGATCGAAGGCGACCCCGAGGATGTCGCGCGGGGTCTCGAGCAGTTCCTGTGGAACGGCGGACGTGTCTACGGCGCTCGGATCTTCGTCTGGCGCGGCGTCGGCGTTCACGAGGGTACGAAGTACTTGGTACTCGGTTTCCGTCGGTCGGCGCCCCATCGTGAGCGAGAAATCTTTTGTGATGATGTAGCCCCGAGAGACGGTCGGAAGGTTGCTCGTGAGCTCCATGAAGCTGCCGACCAGCGGGTTCTCGTAGTACTTCCCTTTGACCCAGACCGTGATGTACCGATCCTCGAGCTTCCACAGCTTGTACATGAAAGGGAAGTAGTTGAACCGATCGGTGTGGTTCATCGCGTAGATCACCGGTTCATCCGGGATCCGGTCGAGACCCTCCAATTCGATGTCGATGCCCGGGAAGTGATTGTAGTTCGGCGCCAAGACGGTGTTCGCGAAGACCACCTGGCCGATCGGGCGTTCCATGAGCTTAATTCGCTTCAGACGTGCGAGATCGAGCATCGCGACACTAGGGTGTGCTCAAAAGCGCATGGCTTGTCAATTCGGAAGGCGCACTCGCTCGGCGACCCGAGTGGCGAGCGCCATGATCGTGACCTGCGGATTGACTCCAACGGCGGTCGGGAAGAGGCTCGCATCGGCGACGTAGCAGCCAGGAAGGTCCCAGAGCTCACCGGCTAGATTGACGACGGACGATTCGGGGCAACTCCCCATCCGGCAGGTTCCCATCATGTGCACGGTGAAGAGCTCAATCGTGCTCCGAGAGCGCTGGCTCGACTCGATTCGCTTCAAATCGTCGACGGACTTCGCCAGGTGAAAGTTGCTGAACGGAAGGAGCACCTCGTCTGCGCCCATCTCGAAGTGAAGGGTGGCGAGGTGGCGGACACCGCGCAGAAACCGCTCGTGATCGTACCGAGTGATCGAGTACTTCGCGAGCGGTGCCCCAAGGCTTCGGCTCACGGTGCCCGCGTGGGAGTCTTCGACGAGCACGCCTGTCATGGCCATGGTGTTGTAGCGTCTCATCAAGTCGAACGCCTCCTGCCCAAGAAACGGAATCTGAGCGGCGGCGGTCCCTGGCGGAACTGCGTTCTCTGCCATGATGATGCCCTCGTCGCGGAACTCGCGGATCTGCCCCGCCTGGCTCACGCCTTTCCAGGCCTGAATATCGTGCGGATAGAGGGCGACGACTTTCGTGTTGGGGTGGCACAGGAAGTTCTTTCCGAGCTGTCGGCTCGGCCGGCCGAGCTTGTGGCGGAGCAGCAGAAAAGGTGTTTGGATGGCGCCGCAGGCGATGACGACGGCCTTGGCGTGCACGCGAATCTCGATATCTTCCCGACGCGTGCGCGGATGAATCGCCTTGCCGACCACGCCGATACAGCGACCGCCCTCGATCCAAAGCCGATTCACGCGAACCTCGGTGAGGCAACGCGCGCCATGCCGAAAGGCTTGCGGGATGTAGCTCACCAGCGTGGACTGCTTTGCCCCAGTCGGGCAGCCGGTCAGGCATTGGTTCGAGCCCGAGCACAGGTCCTGTGCACGTCGGTTGTGGTCGTACTGCCAGCCGAGCTTTCGCGCACCTGCCTCGAGGAGGCGGCTGTCCTCGCCGATCGACTCGGGGCGCTGCGGCTTCGCGTGAATGCGGGATTCGACACGATCGAACAGACGCTCCATCGCGCGCGGACCGAGGTCTGGATCTCCGGTCATCTGTTCCCACTGATGCAAGACCGCTTCCGGTGGTCGCCAGGTCATCCCACCGTTGACCACCGTTCCGCCGCCGACGCACCGACCCTCCGCGTATGGAATCGGAGGGCGTCCCACAATGATCGTTCCCCCGGCATCCCGATAGAGCCTTGGAATGGATTCGGTGAGGTAGGGGTTGAAGCTCGTGGTCGGATGGTAGCCACCCTCTTCGACGAACAGGACATCCCGCCCCGCCTCCGCCAGCTCGGCGCCGACGACTCCGCCGCCCGCTCCGGTTCCGACGACGACGACGTCGGCGTGGTAGCGCTCACCGTCGCGGTAGTCTTCGTGCGCGAGGATCGTCACTGCCCAGATTCCCCGATCCACTTGCGCCGAAGCTGGATTCGTTCCTCGACGAAGGCTTGTGGCGCATACTCGAGCGCACGATGCACGTAGTCCTGGTCGAAGTACGACGACATGAACAGGCCGAGTGGGCCGTACATCAGCAAGCGCACCGGCAACCAGCGGCTCTTCGTCGCGGCGATCAGGTGCTGTCGTGCCGCGTCCCGGCCAATCGCCGTGAGCGGGCGGATCCCCCGCAGCCGCAGCAGGGGTAGCCAGTTGAGCACTCGCATGCCGAGGAGAAAAATCACTGCCGAGGAGCGCGGCATGTACTGTAGGGACACCAATGCATGTTCGGTCACCGTCTCGAGAGTCGAGTCGGTCCTCGGGCGGTCGGGCACGATGGCGTCGGCGAGGCAGAGGAGCCGCCGGTGCATCCGTACGCTCACCGCCCTCGGAAGGGCCAAGCTCCATCCATCGCTGGGATGACGTTCGCGCACCGGAAACGGCACCATGATCCGTTCCGGCTGACTTTTCCACGGGGGGTGCTACAAAAACCAGTACAGGGCGGGTATCAATGAGGATACAGCCCAAAGTGGCGACAGGGTCCAATCGGACTTAGGTTGCGGCGAAGGAAAAGGAGACTGAGTGGCGAAACGCAGCCCAAGAGGAAGAAAACGAAGATTCGAGCGCAATTTCGACCAGGAAGACAAGCGCGACGATCACATCAAGCTGAACGGTGTGGTCAGCCAGGTGTTTGCCGGTGGCCAGTTCGAGGTCACGGCAGACTCGGGCGCGACCGTCCGCGCTCAGCTCTGTGGCCGCATGCGCAAATTCCGCATCCGAGTGATCCTTGGCGACCGTGTGACTGTGGCCCTGTCCCCGTACGACCTAACACACGGCATGATCGTGTTTCGCGACAAGTAGCTCCCTGTGTATGAAGGGGCGTTCCGCATCCTGAGAGCACTCGGCGACGGCCGACCGCGCTCCGTGGAGGCGTTGGTCCGTGATGCAGGCGAGGCGACGTCCGTCGTTCTCGACACGCTCCGCCGATACCCCAAGGGGTTCGAAGAAGAAGACGGCGAGGGGCGC
>CBDUCC010000052.1:0-14553 GCA_965365555.1 uncultured Myxococcales bacterium
GACTTGCGCAGTGCCGGTCTTCCCGGCCACTCGAACTCCATCCTTGTTCCGAGCGTTGAACGCGGTACCGCCCTCTTGCTCCACCACGTCCCGGAGCGCTCGGCGGATGAGCTCGAGATGATCGGGCGCGACGCCCACGCTCCGATGGATGCGCGGTTGAAACGTATCGGAAAGCGAGCCGTCCGGCGCGCGAACATTCTGGACGACCTGAGGCACATAAAGCGTCCCGCCATTGGCGATGGCGGCGTAGGCCATCGCGAGCTGAAGCACGGTGACCCGAGTGTTCCCCTGGCCGATCGCAGTATTGAGCGTGTATCCGATGCGAAACGCGCCGTAGTGCTCTGCATACCACTCACGCGTCGCGAGGAATCCTTTGGCCTCGCTATTGACTCCGATGCCGGTGCGTTCGGCGAAACCGAATGCGCGTGCGAAGCGATTGATGCGCTCGAGGCCCACCTCCTCGGCGAGGTCCCAGAAGTACACGTTGCAGGATTGAACGACCGATTCGTATAGATCGACCCACTCGTGGCGCTTGTTGCAGCGGAAGCGCTGCCGTCCAATCTTGATGAAGCCGGTACACTCGACGCGCTGCATGGGGTCGACCACATGATCCTCGAGCGCTGCGAGAGCCGTGAATACCTTGAAGGTGGAGCCCGGGAAGTAGGTCTCGTAGATCGTCTTGTCGATCAGTGGGCGGAACGGGTCGCTGGTCAGCTCCGCATAGCGGCCCTTGCTTAGGCCGCTGCTCATCTCGTTTGGATCGTAGACGGGCTTCGAGTACAGAGCGCGAACGGCTCCGGTGTGAATATCGACGACGACCGCAGCGCCTGACGGGTGGGTTCGATACGCACGGTCCAGGGCTTCCATCAGGCGCATGTCGAGGGTCAGTTGAATGTCGTGCCCCGGAACGGGCTTCCGGAGCATCTCGACCTCGAGCGAATCGGGACGCGCGCCCGGCAGTGCGCGACCCCGCGCGTCGACCACCTCGCGGCGGAACCCGCGCGAACCCCGCAGCAGTGATTCGTAGCGCTTTTCGAGGCCGTTTCGCCCGATTCGGTCACCCGGACGATACGAATCCGGCGCAGGTGCGTTCTCGATGTCCGAGATGTTGACCTCGTTGAGGTATCCCACGAGGTGGGCGCCGAGCGTGGCATAGGGATAGTCGCGGAGCGGTACCGTGATGATGTCGAGGGCCGGTAGCTCTGCCGAATGGGTCTCCAACGCCGCAAGCTGATCCCGATCGATGTCCCGATACAGCTGGATCTGATGGCTTCGGCGACTCGGCGGGAGCTCGTCCATTCGCGCCCGGAGTGCTTTCGTCTCGTCATTGCTGAGGCCCCTCCCGGAGGCAATGCGGTCGAGGTCTTCGGGCTGAAGGAGTCGCGGCGTGGCATATACGTCGTATGAAGGCCGGTTGGAGGCCACGACCCGTTCGGCGATGTCGCGAATCACGCCCCGGGTTGCCGGCAACTCGAGGGTCTTCGTGATGTTCTGTTGAGCAATTCCCGACCAGCGGTCCTGTTGAAAGAGTTGCACCTGGGCGACGCGCGCGAGAATGACTCCAAAGACCAAGATGACGAAGAGCGCCATCCAGCGATAGCGCTTGCGAAACTCACCGACCTCGCGGCGCTGCGAAACGGTGATCATGCCGGTGCTCGCTCCGTGGCTGGGTCGAGGCGTCGTGCCAGGGCGAAGAGCAACGGGGCGACGAGGGCGGTCACCGTGGACGAACCGAGGAGCGACAGCAGAAGCGCTCCGGTGCTCCAAGAAACCCCGCCCGGAGTAAAAGTCCGAACCCCCTCGAGCACTGAACCCATGGCGACGGTGAGCACGAACGTGAGCACCATCTCGAAGGGAACGCCTCGAAACGAAAGCAGGTACCCGGTCAACCAGGCGACCAGATACCCCAGGACGAATACGAAGGTGTGGATACCGAGTGGGTTTCCGGTGAAGAGGTCGTAGAGGTAACCAATTGCAAATGCCGTGACCGCGCCCCGAAGGACGCGCACTCCCGGTGCCGTCGCAAGAGCAAACACCAACGGCAGCGCGAGGTACGGCGCAAACGGATACGGCGCGAAGGCGGGGGCAAACGCCGACTGGATCAACAGAATCGCAAAGGCTGCGAGCACGATGTTGAAACTGCCTCGAAGCCCCTGCATCGCTCCTCCCTCAGCGCCCGTTCGCGTCTTTGGGCCCGGACGTGAGAATGAGCACCTGGTCGAGCCTCGAGAAATCGACGGCGGGCGCCACCTCTCCCTCCTGATGCAAGCCGAGCTCTTGATCGCCGATCTTGCTCAGATGGCCGATCAAGATGGACGCGGGAAACTTCTTGCCGAGGCCCGAGGTGAAAACCTCGTCGCCGATCTCGACCTCGTCGTCGGGGCGATCAAACTGAATTCGACATCGGTAGCGCCCACGCTCACCGAGACCTTCCAGTCGGCCGCGTGCACGCTTGTCACCAACGACTACGTCCACCCGGCTCTCGGGATCGATCGTGAGGAGCACATCGGCAAACCTCCCCGAGACGCGGCGAAGCTGCCCGACGAGCCCTTCGTTCGAGACGACGGGCATCCCGGCACGGAGACCCGCCTGCTCCCCTTCGTCGACCGCGAGCCGGACCACGCGGAACGAAGGCGAGATGTCCTTGGCGATCACC
Source organism: uncultured Myxococcales bacterium (assembly GCA_965365555.1). Lineage (GTDB taxonomy): Bacteria > Myxococcota_A > Polyangia > Polyangiales > Houyiibacteriaceae > SG8-38. Next base: position 2,657 of record CBDUCC010000052.1, read on the forward strand.
CGAGCACTCCGCGTCTGCGTTGCCAGCCGTTCGCGCAAACCGAGGAGCGCCTCGAGCTGGTAGGCCCGTTGCGCATCCGCGCGCAGAGTGCGCATCTCTCGTTGCAAGCGATCGTTTTCCGCTCGCAGGTGATCGTTGTCGGCCTTCACATCGACGAGATAGACGTAGTCCTCGATGACCCCCGTGGCGGCGTCCGCGGCCCATTCAGCAACGTACTGCACTGGACTCCCCAACTGAATCAGAGCGCGGTCGAGCCAGGAAAGCTCGGATGGGTCTTTCAGATTGGCACGCAGGAAAACGGCGGGAACTACCAGCAAAGCGAGCAGGATCGCGAAGTCTCGAATCGTCTGGAAGTAGTTCATCGCCGCGGTCCTCGCGCTATGCGATCGTCACCTCTCGAAGCAAATCGAGGTGATCGAGCGCCTTGCCGGACCCGAGGACGACAGCCGAGACCGGATCGTCGGAGACCATCACCGGAAGTCCGGTCTCCTCGCGCAGGAGCACGTCGAGATTCTGCAGAAGCGCGCCGCCGCCGGTGAGCACGATGCCCTTGTCGACGATGTCGGCAGAGAGCTCGGGCGGCGTGCGCTCGAGCGCCATCATGACAGCCTCGGTGATGGCGTTGATCGGCTCGGTCAGTGCGTCACGGATCTCGTCGGCGTTGACCACCACAGTCTTCGGCACGCCGGCAACCATGTCGCGACCCTTGACCTCCATGGTTGCAGCTTCGCCATCGGTGTACGCGTTTCCGATGGTGCACTTGACGCGCTCGGCGGTCTGCTCACCTATCAAGAGGTTGTACTTCCGCTTGAGGTACGCGACGATCGCCTCGTCCATCTTGTCGCCTCCGACGCGCACCGATTGCGAATAAACGATCCCGGCAAGCGAGATCACGGCGACCTCCGTGGTACCCCCTCCGATGTCAACGACCATGTTTCCACTCGGTTCGGTGATCGGAAGCCCGGCACCGATGGCCGCAGCCATCGGCTCCTCGATCAAGAATACCTCACGCGCACCAGCGCCCTCGGCGCTCTCCTTGACGGCGCGCTTCTCGACCTCGGTGATGCCGAACGGAACACAGATGATGATACGCGGCTTGACCAGTGTGCGGCGGTCGTGATGTGCGCGCGCGATGAAGTAACGAAGCATCGCTTCGGTAATGTCGAAGTCGGCGATCACGCCGTCCCGCAACGGGCGAACCGCCCGAATCGACCCTGGCGTCCGGCCGAGCATCTCCTTGGCTTCCTTCCCGACCGCAAGGACGCGTTTCCCGCCGCGGGGATCTGCCTGGACGGCGACGACGGAGGGTTCGCACGAGACGATGCCCCGCCCCTTCACGTAGATCAGCGTGGTCGCGGTGCCGAGATCGATGGCGAGGTCGTTCGAGAAGAGGCCGTAAAACCAGTCGGAGAGCATGGGTATCCGATGGACGTCCGAAGTGAATTCCCCACGATTTCCAAGGGCTTCCGAGTCCAGGCGGGTTGGATGTAACAGCTTGGTTTCCCCCTTTCAACCCACGGGTTTGGGGGTCCGCTGAGAAACTGATTAGCCTTTAGGGGTCCTGAACAAACGGGGGCCCTTTTGAGCCAGGAACGAACCTTGAGTGAAGCGCAGCGGCGGGGCGCGGAAGCCGCGGAATTGGTGGCTCGCGCGAAGACGGGCGACCACAGAGCCTTCAACCAGCTCGTGCGCACCTACCGGCCGAGGGTGTACTCACTCGCTCTGCACCTGACGGGCCAGGAGAGCGACGCGGACGACATCACCCAAGATGCGTTCCTCAAGGCCTACGACAAACTGCCGGAGTTCGAAGGACGAAGCGAGTTCTTCACCTGGATCTATCGCATCACGCTTCACCGAGCACTGAACGCCAAGCGTGACCGGAAGCGGCGGCGGACGGTGCCACTCGATGATCCCCGGCTCGTCGCAGCCGTCGCCGTAGACGCGGAGGGTGACCCCGAACGGGCGGCACAACTGCGGGATCGATACCGCGCGCTGCTCGAAGCGTTCGACCAGCTCACACCGCTACTCCAGACGACCGTCGTGCTGACCACCCTTCAGGGGCTCAGCTACAAGGAGGCGGCGGTCGTGCTCGACACGACGGAGGGTACGATCGCATGGCGCATCCACGAGGCTCGCCGGAAGCTGGCGATATCCCTCGATAGCCTCGAGCGCGGCGGTGGACCCAGCAAGCGGCGTCCGATGACGGACAGCGCCATCTTTCGGCTCGAGAAGGCGCTCCAGCAGCTGGTTCCGGCCGTACCCTCGATCGCGCCAGCTGGCTGATCGGCCGACGACCCCATCTGTGGTAAGCCAACGACGTGCTTGCCCACAGCGTGATCGAGCCGAAAGCGGACCGCTACATGCTCTTCCTTCACGGGATCCTCGGGACCCGAGCCAACTGGCGAGGAATCGCCCGGCGATTCGTAGAAGCGCGGCAGGGTTGGGGAGCGATTCTCGTCGACCTCCGCGAGCATGGAGACTCGCTCGGAGAGCCCCCGCCCCACACGGTGGCCGCTGCAGCTGCGGATGTCAGCCGCCTCGAAGAGTCGCTCGGACTTCGTATCGCGGGCGCGCTCGGTCACAGCTTCGGTGGCAAGGTGGTGCTGGAGTGGCTCCGCTCGCGAGCGGGTGAGCCCACGGAGAGCTGGGTGATCGACTCCACGCCGTCTCGCACGGAGACCGATCGAGATGACACGGCGACCTCGGAGGTTCTACGCGTCCTCTCGACGCTTCCGAGGCGCTGGGCGTCGCGGGAGGCGTTTGTATCCGCGCTGAGCTCCGCAGGGCAGCCCGAGCCGATCGCTCAATGGCTGGCGATGAACCTCACGCGGTCCGACGACGGTGCGCGGATCTTCGGGCCGGACCTCGGCGTGATCCGCGAGCTCCTGAACGACTATGCCGCGGTCGACCTATGGGAGGTCGTCGAGCCCCCACCCCCGGCGTGCACCCTGGACTTCGTGGTCGGCGGTCGTTCCGCGGTCCTTTCGCCTGCCGATCTCGCACGGCTCGACCGAGTCGCGAAGATAGAGCCAAGACTCCGGGTTCACGTGATCGAGACGGCAAGCCACTGGGTCCACGTCGACTCGACCGATGCGTTGGTTGCCTTGTTGACGGAGGGCTTTGCCTCCCCTCCCTCCGATGGTACTTAAGCCGCGAATGGGGCTAAAGAGCACTCTCGACTGGGCGCGAACGGAATGGGGCATCTTCCGCAAAGGCGGCGAGATGGGCTGGGACCAACGCGCTCAATGGGTTCGTCAGTGGGTGCCGTTCGGCGTTCGCACCATCGGCTGGGGTACCCTTTCCATCACTGTAGGGCCGTTCACCAAAGGCAAGGCGTCGACCTGGTGTGCGAAGAAGTGGAGCCGATCGTCTGCGAAGGGCCTGCGCATCTACATCGAGGCGACCGGGCAGGAGAACGTGCCGGACAGCGGCTTCGTCTATGCGAGCAACCACGAGAGTCTGGTCGACATTCTCGTCCTCGGCGCAGCCCTACCGGGCGATTTCAAGTGGGCGGCCAAGCGCTCGGTGATGAACGTTCCGTTCCTCGGCTGGCACCTTCGGCTCGCAGGGCACGTGCCTGTGGACCGCAACAAGGGCAAGGATGCCGCGCTAGCGGTCATGGAGGCATTCGAGCGCGTCCTCCGAAGTGACAAACCTCTGTTGGTGTTTCCCGAGGGCACGCGTACCGCCGATGGCAAGCTCAAGACCTTCAAGAACGGCGCATTCCAGGCCGCAGTCTATGCAGGCAAGCCGGTCGTGCCGGTGGCGATCCACGGCACCTTCTCGCTGATGTCGCGCGATGCGGTCGACACGGGGACGAGTACGAGCCCCGACGACCGACTCGTAACGGTGCAGATCGGCAAACCGATCTACCCAAACACCGCGCTAGATGACGAGGACGCGGTCGCGGAGCTCCGCGATCGAACGCGGGCGTCGGTCGTTCAGATGCTGGCAGCGGTCAAGTCCGAGGCGGTCGCCGACGAACCATCGCTGCCGCTTGAAACGTGACCACCGGCTCATCGCGCTGGTTGAGCAGGGTGAGCTCGCTGCGGATGATGCCGAGGTGAGGCTTGCTCGACGACGGGCGAGCTTCGATGACTTCGCCGCGAACCCGAAGTCGATCGCCTGCACAGGCCGGACTATGAAAACGCACCTGGTCCCAGCCAAGACCGATCTCCGTGGCGGTCGGCTCGGGGTTGAGGTCGTGGCCGAGGCGAATCGCGATGGCGATCGAGTGGACCGCCGAGGTGAAGAGACGGCCGACCGGGGTCGCTTCGGCGGCTTTCACGTCGGTGTGAAACGGGAGGGGGTCCCACGTGCTGCAGAACTCGATGATTTCCTCGGGCGTCAGCTCGTACTCGACCTCCGACTGGCGCGCGTTTCCGACGTGGATGTCCTCGAAGTACTCCATCGTGCGCTCAGGTAGCGTATTGCTCGACGATCTTGCCAAGCCCGGGCACCGCTGCCTCGACGTTCTTGCGAGCGGAGCCTCGGAGCTTGCCGTAGGCGCCCTTCACCGAGCCGTGTTCGGACTGCTGCGCTCGGCTGTCGGTCACCTGGAGGAGCGCCTCGGCGATCTCCTGACTGTGGGCCGCGAAGTAGTTGGAGACGGACTGGCCCTCGGCCAGCGCCTGCTGACGAATCGGCTCGAGAACCGCAGCGAACTCGGGGAGCAATGCTTGTACGACGTTCCGGACGAAGCCCGGTTTCACGCCTTGCACGAGCTTGTACCCGGCCTTGACGGCCACTCCACTGAGACCCTTCTGCCTGCCTACCTCGCCGTCGATCAAGCCGACCACGTCGTCGATGATGGCAGCCCTGGTCGTCTCATCCTTCAACACGTCGTTCAGATTCATGGCTCTCCCTTTTGCCATCGGATCCGCTCGACGCAAGCGCAGCCGCCCCGAGACTCGCTCGAAGGGACTCGACGACCGCATCGACCGTCTCTTTTCGTTCGCTGACCGCGAAGAGGTACTCCTTGTTCCGAAGATGGCTCACGCGGCCGACCTTTTCGCCACGGAGATTGTGAATGCCGATTTGGGCGCCGACGTATCGCTTGAAGTCGACGGCGACGACTCCGACGTGTCCCTTCGATGCCAGAAGCTCGATCATATCCGCGCGGTCGACATACCCCTCGTTGTTGAAGGAGACGAGCAAGTGCTTGGCACGGATACGTTCCAAGACCGTACGAAGACCGTCATGGATGCGCCGCTTCGAGTTGAAGTCGCTCTTGTAGTCCTTGCACTGGATCCGCTTGTTCGCGATGCCGTAGGTTTGGGGTTTGTCCCAACGGATCAGACTCTCCCAGACGTGGTAGTTGCCCATGTAGCTGTGCTGGTTGTAGGGCGGGTCGATGTACGCCACGTCGGCTTCGACCTCCGCGGCTGCCTCGGCGGCTTCGAGCTGAAGAGCCTCCCCCGGCCCGGCGAGCAGGTCAGGGACTCGAAGCCTGAGGTCGTTGAACGAGCGCGCGGCCCACTTCTTGAGGTAGGCCATTTGCACGCCCGTCGTCGAATCGACGCGATCGGCAGCCTCCATCAGTGAAACGAGTGCAATCGCTTCGAGCTCGGGCGGGAGCGCACGTCGCTCGATCTCCGCGCGAATTGCGTCGACTCGAGCGCCGTTGTGCGGCTGGAGATAGCGAGCGTCTTCACAAAACGCCTTGGTGAAGTAGCCGGGAGCGCCAGAGATTTCGGCGAGCTCGCCGATCAGTCGAGTGGCTTCGTCTAGCCACTGGCCCGCATCGGCCTGAACGTAGCACCGCGCGATCGTGGCGGCGTAGCTCAAGTGGTCGTTCGCAATGACATAGCGACCACTCTCCTTGAGCCCACGGGCAACACGGGAAGTACCCGAGAACAAGTCGAGGACGCGCGAGCTCTTCGGAAATGCGCGTACCCCGCGCACGATGTGCGGCACCAGCACCCGTTTCGAGCCGATGTATTTGATCATGAAGTCTGGGACGTCATCGCCTGGACGATGGCGTCCCGGAGCGTAGCAGCTTCGTAGGGCTTTTGAACGAACCCAAGGGCGCCCATGCCCCGAAGCTTGCGCTCGAGGTCTCGGTCCCAGTAGCCCGAGACGAATACCACTGGGACCTGGGGGTCGAGCGCCTTCAGCTCTTCGAAGGCCTGATCGCCCGTCATCCCGGGCATGTTGAGATCCATCAGGACGAGGTCCGGCCGCGGCTGGGTCTCGGTATAGACCCGGAGCGCTTCCTTGCCGCTCTTCGCGAAAATCACGCGGTGGCCACTTTGTCGGACGACCCGGCCCGCACTTCGACGAACCACATCCTCGTCATCGACGAGCAAGATCAAGAGCTGGGTGCGGGGCAAGCGAATGACGGGAAGGCTCGGCTCGGTGGGCACCATGGGCCGCTCCGTGGTGAGCGGAAAGACCACCTGGAACTCGCTTCCTCGATTGGGAACGCTGTGCACGGTGATGTGTCCGTTGTGCGATTTTGCGACCTCATACACGGCCGCGAGCCCGAGGCCAGCACCTACCTGGTCGCCCTTGGTCGTGAAGAACGGATCGAAAGCGCGCTCACGGGTGGCGTCATCCATGCCGACTCCCGTATCGGCGACGGTGATCACCGCATGCGCCACCAGAGGGTTGAGGGGAGCCTTCTCGAGCTCCAGCTGATCGGCCTTTTTGGCACTGATCGCGAGCTTGCCGCCGTTGGGCATCGCATCGCGGGCGTTGATCATCAGGTTCATCAAGAGCTGGTGGAGCTGGCCGCGATCACCACTGACCTTGAGGCCGCGATCGATTCGCGCGTCGATGCTGATGCTCCTGTGGAAAGTATGACGCGCGAGCTGGACCACGTGGTGGCACAGCTCCGAGAGGTCGACTTCGCTGTGACTTCCTCGCACTTCGCGTGCGAAACCGAGTAGCCGGCTGGTCATCTCGGTAGCCGCGGCGGCCGCGCCCCGAATGTCGTTGAAGGCCTCCCGCACGTCGGGATCCCCGACCTTGGTCTCGCTCGGCAGTGCGGCGAGGAAGTCGATGCTCGACCGAACGGCACCGAGCAAGTTGTTGAAGTCGTGGGCGACCCCGGTTCCGAGTCGGCCGATCGCCTCGAGCTTGCGGCGCTGCGCGACCTGCTCCTCCATCGGGTCGTGGTGTGCAAAGAGCAGGAGGCTGCTCCCGATCTGGATGCGGTCCCCGTAGGTCAGCACCTGCCGGGTGACCGCCATGCCGTTGACCTGCGTGCCGTTCCTGCTCTCCAGGTCTTCGATGACGTACGAGCCGTTCTCGTGGCGAAAGATTCGCGAGTGCATCCGCGACACCAGGGTGTCATCGATCTTGACGTCGGCCTGGTCGCCGCGGCCGAGCGTGAGCTCGCGGTCGATCGCGTACTTGTCCCCCGCAAGCGTTCCAGCAAGCACGACGAGCCGGGCCTCCTCCTCCTTTTTGGAGAGACCTTGTTGCGCGAAGACATGGCGCCTGGTGACCTCGGTGGGATCGTGTCTGGACATCGAAGCTGTGGGCCCCCAGGCCCATTAGATCCTAGCTTCTGGGAGCGACGAGGGGTGTAGCCCGCCAGGGTGACGCACTCCAGCGCACACGCTGCCAGGTTTGATCTCCGGGCCGATTCGCTCATACTCGGCGATCGAAGGTGTCTGCAGAGACTCAAAGCGTCGGGAAAACCGCAATGATTCGGCGCTCTTGTGCACTGATGGGACTTCTCGCGCTGTTCCTGCAAGGTTCGAGCGGCGGCCACATGCTTCTCGTGGAGCACCGGCAATGCGCCGAGCACGGCGAGCTGGTGCACGGAAGCGACGCGCATGCCCATGGGCCGAATGCACCGACGGCGGCCCGACAATGGGCGAGCCTCGTCACGGACGAAGCCGATGCCCACGACGCTCACGACCATTGTCTTGTCTGCGCGGATCGGCGCGCCGTGGCGGCGAACGGCGCCGCTTCGTCGGTCATCGACATCGCGCGACGAGACGAAGCGCCCGGGCCGCCAACGTTCCACGATTTCGCCGGTCCGACTCGGCACCGCATCGCCCCGAAGAATTCACCTCCTGCCTGACGTTCGTCCAATCCACGAACCACGTCCGCGTCGAAGCGCGGCAGGCAAGAGCAGTGAATGAAAGGGAATCGTAGACACAGACGGAGCGTTGCCGTGCTCGGGATTTGTATCCTTTGGGCCACTGCCCCCGTGCGTGCGCAAACAGCGGAAAGCGAGCCCGATGTCGATGCGGAGCGGTCGACGGACGCGACGTCAGACCAAGAAGAGCTTCATCCGCCGCACCTGCTCGCTGCCCCTGCGCCACAGTATCCTCCCGGGCGTGAAGCGGAGGGACTGCACCCGACGGTGATCCTGCGGATCACGGTAACGGCCGCGGGCGAGGTCACGGATGTCGTCGTCGAGCACTCGGCCGGGTTAGATTTCGATGCGGAGGCGGTGAGCGCCGTTCGCAACTGGGTGTTCGACCCCGCCACGCGTGGGGAAACGCCGGTATCGAGCCGGATTCGCATCGCCGTTCATTTCGAGCCGCCCATCGCGGACGCTCCGCACGAGGGCGACACGCACGAACCGCAAGAAGCGCCCCACGTGACGCCGGGTCCACCGCCACCGAACGTGCCGGCCACGGTGGCCCCTGCCAAGGCCGACTCGGACTTCGAGACCACGGCCGAGGTCGACCCGGAGAAGCTGCGCGCGCAGGACCGAGGGGCTGCGGACTTCACGATCGACCGGAGCGTGCTCGATGCAGCACCGGCCGCCACGGCCAACGACCTCCTGCAACGTGCTCCGGGCCTCTACGTCGCCAACGTCGAAGGCGATGCAGCCGGAGGCTTTCTTTACCTCCGCGGCTTCAATGCCGAGCACGGCCAAGACATCGAGCTGAAACTCGGCGAGGTTCCCCTCAACCAACCTTCGAACATTCACGGGCAGGGTTATACCTATCTCGATTTCATCATACCCGAGGCAGTGAACGAGCTGCGCGTGATCGAAGGCGTCTATGACCCTGCCCAGGGGGACTTCGCAGTGGCGGGCAGCGTGGAGTTCGACCTCGGCGTTCAGCGCCGCGGGATCTACGCCAAGACGGAGCTCGGCTCGTTCCGTACGTTTCGACAGGTGGGGATCTTCGCGCCTAAGGACAAAGACCCAGACACCTTCGGAGCGTTTCAGTTCCGACGCTCCGATGGCTTCGGTCAAAACCGTGATGGGATCAGTGGCTCTGCCATGTTCCAGGTCGGGTTCGGAAAGCAAGAATGGCGCTTCCGGGTCCACGGCGCGTTCTGGGGCACCCGCTACAACTCCGCTGGAGTACTTCGACTGGACGACATCGAAGACGGCGCGGTCGGCTTCTACGATGTTTACCCCTACCCGACGGCGAGGGCGCAGAATGCTTACAACGCCGGGGGTATTCTCGGCGTGCACGGGGAGCACCGCGGCAAGAACCGGAAGAACACCAGCTTCGACATCTGGCTCCAGTTTCACGACTTCCGCATTCAACAGAACTTCACCGGCTTCACCGAGCGCTCCCAGATCAATCCGGACTGGGTCGGCCGCGGCGACTTGATCGAGCAGCGCGACCGGCGCTTCGTGATTGGAGGCAACGCCCGGCATCGCACGGCCCGCTTCGAGCCGGCAGAGAACGCGAAAGGCACTGTGGAGATGGGGGTATCGAGTCGCGTCGATCTCATCAACCCACAGCAACAGAACCTCATCCAAGCGCCCTCGAACCAGACCTGGGACCGGCGGGTAGACGCGGATATCGTGCAAGCCGACATCGGCCTTTGGGTCGACCTCGACTGGGACTTCAGTAAGTACTTCAATGTGAAGGGTGGCGTTCGCGCCGACCTGCTGTTCTTCGACATCAACGACAACCTCGGCAACTTCGTTCCGGACTTCCGCCCGGAGACATTCATTCCGGGGTTTCGACGCACCGCCGCGGGGATTGTCGCGGGACCGAGGCTCGCGCTCACCGGAAAGCCAACCGAGTGGTTCGACATCATCGGGGCCTACGGAGAAGGGTTTCGCTCACCTCAGGCGCGCACGCTCGTCGATGGCGAGATCGCGCCGTTCAGCAAAGTCCGTTCGCTCGATGTCGGCGTTCGTTTCCGGCTCTTTCCCGAGGAACAGCTCAATCTTACGCTCACGGGCTACCGCACCTGGCTCGACAACGACGTCTTCTTCGAGGCGGCCGAGGGACGACTCGAGAACATCGGACCGACGAGTCGCACCGGGTTCGTCTTCTACGCGGTCACGAACCCTCTCCCATGGCTCGTCGGTTCGCTATCGGTGACGTACGTACGCGCCGTTCTAGAGGGACCGCCACCTCCGACGGTCGAGAACCCCACGCCGGCGTTTGGCGATGGGGACCTTCTCCCGTTCATTCCGCCGTGGATCGTTCGACTCGACATCGGAGCGGGCGACGATCTGGTCGACCTTTGGAAGTACGCGCTGAACGGTCACCTCGGTCTCGGCTACACCTTCATCGGCTCCCGCCCCCTTCCCTTCTCGCAGTCCGCAAGCCCGTTCTCGCTCCTGGATCTATCGGCACGCCTTTCCTGGTGGTTCCTTGAGGTTGGCTTTCAGGTCTTCAATCTCCTGGACAAGCAGTACGCGGGCAATGAGTTCGTCTTCGTCTCGGATTGGAATCCCGACGCGACGGGCTCTCGAATCCCGGCACGACACATCAGCGCGGGCCGTCCCCGCACGTTTTTCTTCACGGTAGGAATTCGGCTATGACCCGCGCACTCGCTCGGACTCTAGGGTTTTTGCTACTTTCCGCCTGCGGCCAAACGACCGGAGGGTTCGTCGAGATTCCGCTCGAGGGCCAGGGAACGGCCATCCAGTCCTTCACGAAAGATGGCTGGGAGGTGACGCTCTCGGAGGCAACGCTCGGCTTCGGGCCAATCTTCTTGTGCGCCACGCAGAGCGCGCTTTCCAGCCGCTGCGAAGTTGCGATCCTCGAGAGCTTGGACGGCAATACGCTCGACGGTCTCGACCCGAGTCCCCAGCCGATCGGTCCTCTTTTCGGAACGACGGGCACGGTGCGTACCGCGTTCTTCGACTACGGGATCGTCTGGCTCTTGACCAAGCCCCTTCCTGAAGCGCTTGCCGGCGTCCCCGAAGGGCCGGCCGTCGTTCGGTCCGAAAGCTCGAGCTACGTCCCGAAAGGACACTCTGCTCAGTTCCTCGGCACTGCGAGGTGTGTGGAAGACCCGGAGACTTGCTGCCCTGGGGCCACGAGCTGTCCGCCGAGCTATGCCTTCGAAGCGAACGTGGACGTCCTCGTCGCGAATCCGGGAACGCCGGCAGTCAACGGTGTCCGAACCTTCCAAGAGATCACGAACGATCCGCGGTCGCTCACGATCACCTTCGATCCGAACGCGTGGTGGCAGTCGGTGGATTTCTCGCGCTTGGCCGCCTTGGACGACGGATCGGGAAACGTTCGGCTCGAGCCCAGCGATCCGGACTACAGCGCGTTGGTGATCGCGATGACGGCCAATGAGCTCCCCAACTTCACCTGGACCGCCGATGGGGCGGACCCATGAAAACCCACATGACGAGGAGAACAAACGCATGAGCTTCGGACAGAAATCGCAATGGGCCACACTACTCCTGGCATTCAGCCTCGGTTGCGGAAGCAGCAGCACGGGCGGAAGTGGCGAAGGAAATCTATCGGTCGTGCTAGCGGCCGAGGAGACGATTTCGGAGGGTCTAGATTCGGGGGACGGCGACGAGAACATCCTCGACGGCTTCCAAGTCCGTTTCAGCCGGTACATCGTCGCCGTCGGCAACGTGGCGATGAGTCAGGTGGGCGGCGCGAACCCCCAAAGCAGCGCGGTGTTGGCCGTGGCCGATTTCACGAGCCTTCCAAGCACGCAGCCGGAGCTGACGGCGTTCAACGGCATCGCGACTGGGCAATACACGAGCT